>NZ_JAYKTS010000039.1 GCF_037024155.1 Bacillus sp. 2205SS5-2 | reverse complement strand
TTTGAATCAAATTTGGGAAAGTGGTAGACTGTTTCATAGGGACGCTCCTTTTTAAATTGTTTGTGTCGTAACAACAATTTTACTAAAAGGGCGTCCTTTTTTGTAGTTTTTTAATGGATTTAATTGGTTAATCAACACTCTTGAAGATATACAAAAGCTCTTTGTATGAAAAAAGGCATATTTAGGCATCGTCAAATTAGTAAGTTTGCCTCAAACATACCGGGTTTATACCGTTATTGGGATTGAAGTTACTTTTTTTCATGATAGGCGGTGGCGGGGTGACGTGAGCGCTGCCATCGAGTTTTTCGTATACATTGTGGCTATTTCATCATATTTTTGATTAAATCTTCCATTTCACTGTTGAATTCCATCAAAAATAGACGAAATGATGCCCGAAACAAAGCTATATCCTAGATAATCAACTGATTCAAAAAGCCACAAACTTTGCAAAGCAGCCTTAGGAAAAGAGCAACTAGTCCTACCAGTAAAGAATTTCACTCTTATTCGAAAACCATGCTCTTTGCGAGTACAGCCTAAACAAAAGAAAAGGAGGGGTCAAAATGAAAACGGTTTTTATCGGGGCAGGATCTATGACAGAGGCCATCCTCACAGGTACTTTAAAAGCAGGAGCTCTAAATAATAAAGAGGTTTGGATAACGAATAAACGTAATCAAAAAAGGTTAGAATTTCTTTCCAAAAAATTCAATATTCACTCAACCTATGACCTATCCTTGTTATTGAAAAATGTTCAAGTCGTCCTACTAGCCGTAAAGCCAAAAGATGCTTACGAAACGATTTCTTCCATTAAACCTTTTCTCTCAAAAGAGGTTCTGGTCATTAGTGTTATGGCTGGAATTTCTACAAAGCTTCTTGCAGAAATGATCGGGTTAGATTTACCAATCACGCGTGCAATGCCTAATACCTCTGCAGCGGTAGGTCACTCTACAACTGCGCTCACATTTAATTCATCTATGAATACTTCTTTAATAGAAACGACCCATTCTCTTTTCCAATCAATCGGATTTGTTACGTGCATCGAAGAAGATCAGCTCGATCTAGTCACAGCCCTTACTGGAAGTGGACCCGCTTATTTTTATTATTTGGTTGAACAAATGGAAGCCGCAGCGGAAAAATTAGGACTAGACAAACAAACCGCCTCTCTTCTTGTAAAAGAGACATTTTATGGAGCTGGAAAAATGCTAAAATCATCTCCTAAAAGAGCTGTTGACCTCCGAAAAGATGTTACAAGTCCAGGTGGAACAACCGAAATGGGCATTCACATCCTCGAAACACGTTCTGTAGACGTCGCCCTTTCACAATGTATAGATGCAGCTACACGACAAGCAAAAACACTTCGACTTCAAGTTCAGAACGACTTATCAGAGAAAATGAACAATATTAGATAAGCAGAACCTGTTTGTTAATAGCTGTTGTTCGCAAAGAATGTTGCATTTCGTACCAGTCGATAAAAGAGCCTTGTTCATCGTCCTTCGAGCCCACTATTCTGCACGATCCCAAGCAACCCATGATTTCTAAATCAAAAAAACACTCCTTTTCCGCGTATTAGAAAGTGTCCAAACCTAAAAGATTTGGACCCTTTTCGTTTATTTTTTCATGGCGAAAATCCTTTATTTCTCGGACAACACCTCTTTTTCCGTCTCTTCAAGAAATTAGTTAGGATGGATGCAGAAAAAACGAAAAAAAATTTCATCTGTGATGCCCCTTAAAATCATCAAAAAGACGAAGAACTTATTGGCAAGAAAAAGAGCTAGAAAGGTATTTATTAAGGAACATAGACTTGTCGAATAGCCCGACGTCTAAGTAGAACAATAATCTCCTATCCGGAAAACTACAGTTACTTAGATTAAGAGCGATTTTCTTGTTTCACTTGATTGCGCAATTCCTCTAGTTCTCCTAGTAGCTTCATCACCAGTTCATCACTTCTTTTTAATTGTTCGTTTAACATAAGAAGCGCTTCTTCTTCCCACCGAAAAGGGTTTCCTTGATCAGGAGTATGCTTCAAATTTTCATATACATCCCCATCTATTTCTTCTTCTGTCTCGTCTGTTTGACGAAAATAGACTGCAACTTCACAACCTGGGTCACCAACTGCTATTCGTTTTCGCAGAAAGACTTCTGAATAGCCAAATTTACGTGACGCAATCCCGCCAAATACACTGGAAGTCATATTACATAAATGAGGAGCATCCTTTACGACATCACCGAATGGGCAAGCCTTTGCTTTTACAACAACATGATCGGGATGTACGGATGTAATATAAAAATGACCACCAATTGAATTCTTTAAATCTACAATAACTTCGGCATATTGATTTACAGTCCAAGTTGAATTTTTTTCTCCGTAAAAACCCTCAATCCACTCTCCAGTACGAAAACCAATTTGACGGATATATTCATTCGCCGTTTTTCCAACTGTTTTTTCATGAATATGAGCATATTGTGTTATAAGCTTTGATAAAAAAACGGTTCCTGTTAAGGTATTATTACGCTCCATCTTATATCCCCCTATACGAAATTGCTAGTTTTGATTATGCAGTGCTCAAACCCCCTTCTTCACTCCACAGATCAGCATTCTTACAAACGGAAAAAGGGTTAGTGAAATATAAATGGTGCTCTATGCTGAGCTCTTTTTGTATACCTTATTGCAATTTAATTTAGACTCATTTCGTATATATTGTGGCTATTTCATCTGATTTTTGATTAAATCCTCCATTTCACTGTTAATTTCCAGCAAAAATAGACGAAAAGGTGCTCTGAAGCCAATCTTTTTCGGATGATATACTGCTGAGAAAAGCAACGTTCTTTGCGAAAAAACCTTAAATTATTACCTTTGTAATTGTTATACTGAACTCTTCCCCATTACTCAATTCTCTAACCTTATAAAACTAATATATAGCTAAATAATTTTCAGCAATACAGGGTACGTTTCTCTAGGCACACTAGGATTAACCGGGTGAAAGGAAGACAGAAACACACTCCATTTCCCATTTTACATTTTTATACTTTATCTGAAAAACCCTTTTTGAGTAACGGTTTAGAAAAAACACCAAAATTTAATTCCGAAATCAGATACTTCTTATATCGTCTCTGAACTGGGAATTCAAACGTAGTTCCTTCATCTCTTTCTAAATTGTGGATGATTATTAAAAAGATAGGCACATCCTTTCCTTCTCATTTCTTTGCTTGCTATACTATAAAGTATGAACACCAAACGAAATAGGAGGATTCAAATGAAAACGAAACTTTTTGAATCATTTCAAATTAAACAACTTACGATAAAAAACCGAATAGTCATGGCTCCTATGTGCATGTATTCGTCTCACAATGAAAATGGAAAAGTAGAAAATTGGCATAAAACACATTATACTAGTCGAGCTGTTGGGGGTACAGGTTTAATTCTACAAGAAGCGACAGCTATTACTCCTCAAGGAAGAATTTCAAATCAGGATTTAGGAATTTGGTCAGATGAGCATATCGAGGGATTATCTCAGCTAGTATCTTTAGTCAAAGAACAAGGTAGCGCTATCGGCATACAACTTGCTCATGCAGGCCGAAAAGCTATGATAGACGGGGAAATCTTGGCACCATCAGCACTTCCCTTTAATGAAAAAATGAAGACACCAAAAGAAATGACACTACAGGACATTCAACAAACTATCCATGCTTTTAAAGAGGCGGCGCTCAGAGCAAAAAAGGTGGGATATGATGTCATCGAAATTCATGCAGCACATGGGTATTTAATCAATGAATTTTTATCACCACTAACCAACCATCGCCAAGATTTTTATGGCGGAAGCCCAGAAAAACGCTATCAGTTCTTACGAGAAATTATCGATGAAATCAGCGCAGTTTGGCAAGGGCCTTTATTGGTACGAGTCTCAGCAGATGATTACCATCCTGAAGGTTTAGTTGCAAAAGATTACGCTCAGATGAGTCTTTGGATGAAGAAACAAGGTGTCGATTTAATTGATGTTAGTTCAGGGGCTGTGGTTCCTGCGGAAATTCCTGTCTTCCCTGGGTATCAGGTGAAGCTTTCTGAAATCATTAAGCACGGGGCCGAAATTTCAACAGGAGCAGTGGGGTTAATCACTAGTGGGTTACAAGCAGAAGAAATTCTTCAAAATGACCGGGCCGATCTCATCATGATTGGTCGAGAATTATTGCGAGATCCGTACTGGCCAAAACAGGCGGCTCAAGTTCTCGGTGTAGACATTCAAGCACCTAAACAATATGTACGAAGCTGGTAAAGTCATGTTTGTAATAGTTCTTCAAAGAGCACGAACATCCGGTCATGGAACAGCAAACAGCGTCTCTTTTTAAGCATAATTGTTAGGGGCCCCATTGAACAGGCGGAAATTCATCAAGATTTTCCGCCTGTTTAGATTACTCCATTCCCTTATTAACTAGGAAGAGTTTGAAACACTTTAAACGTAAAACAAAGCGCTAAAAAGGAAGAGTGTCCCTCCCCCTTTTTAGCGCAATCTTATAAACGGGATTTCGGCATTAATGAAAAAACTAGACGAAAGCTAGATCCTTCTCCAAGTTTACTTTGGGCATACATTTTCACGCTCATTTGCTCAAGTATTTGATATGTAACCATCATTCCCAATCCTGTCCCGTTATGATTCTTTGTCGTAAAAAATGGCTCACCCAATCTTTTAATTTGCTCCGCTGTCATGCCAATGCCGGAATCACAAATCACTAATATGCCTTCTTCTTTGGTGGTATTGGTTTTCAGACTTAAACTTCCCCCTGTCGGCATTGCTTCAATACTGTTTTTTAGTAGATTAAGAAGCGCCTGCCTAAAACGGTTTTTATCACCACGAATTGCAAAATCCTCAATTTCCGACACAATTTGAACGCTATTCATGTTAGCCATCGGTCGGATTACTTCTATTAATTCGTCGACCTCATCTTTTAAAGATAACGTTTGAAATTGATCTAACGTTGGTTTTGCAAACGTCAGAAAATCATTAATTACTTCTTCGGCTCTTTCTAATTCTGATAGAGACAAGGTTACATATTGAAGCTTTACAGAATCTGTCTCTGTTTCTTTTAATAGTTGTAAAAAACCCTTTGTAGTCGTCAATGGATTTCGGATTTCATGGCTCACACTGGCTGCCATGCTACTGACCATTTCCATTTTTTCCGCATATACCATTTTGTGTTTTAACAGATAATGATTAATAATAAATTCAACGATTAAAACAATCATAAACATACAAAGAATACAAACAAACATCCCCACTAGAATGATTTCTATCGGAATATATAGTCCCCACAACAAATTGGCCACTGTATAAGCAAACATAGGGGACAGAGAGATTAACAAACTTCCTACAACAATTCGCTTTTTACTAGAATATTGCCAAAATTTCTTTGAAAGCATCCCTGCAATCAAGAGGAAAAGTCCATTATTAATCAACGTGGAAAGAATTCCGTATCCTTCTGTTATTGCTCTCACCGACATCGTGACTAGGAACAACCCTAAGGCAACCCAAGGTCCACCGTATAACCCCCCAAGAATCATCGGAATGATTCGAAGATCATACTGAAAATCAGATGTAAGTTGGAAAGAAAAAACTATACAGAAAATGATTGAAATGGATGCTACGATAAAAATAAAAACTCTTCGCCTTCGAACGCTAGAAAAACAGGTAATGTAGTGATCCAAAATAAGTAATCCAATTATAGTAACCACAAGAATAAATAGATGATTGAGTAAAAGCGTATTGATCATGAGCTCCATCTTCATACTCCTCCCACTCCAACCAGTCACATCGCCACAAACGAATCTTACCATTATTATAGTCTTTAATTCGACTAACTCACAACCAAAAAATCCCGAAAACACCTCTTTTCCGATCTATTTATACTAATTTCTACATAAAACCTCCTTCTTCTTCGAATTTTTTGAGTCGAATTAGTCAAAAATGAAGAAAAATCGGAAATTCTTGATGAATTTCCGATTTTTCACCCTCTATTATTCTTTCCAAATTCGTTTAATCCTGACATCACTACTAGATGCAATCCTGATTTCAAATACATCTGGATTCGACATCGCTAAAAGCTCTTCGTACCCAAATGCTTAATCAAAAAGTTGAAGAAGAATGCATTGATTTCCATGACTAACTAAAACAATATTTTCTTCACTTGTCGAAAGAGCGTCTTTTACCATACTTTCTGCTAGATTGATACCAGATTAAATCGATTCCTCGCCTTCAAAAACGAGGTCCACCTCTTCAAAACTCTTTTTCAACTTATCTTTCCAATCCGTAAAAAATGAACTACATAGTACCCTTTCTCCTAAATGAGAATCTCGGATTATGGACACTTTCGTTCGTTTGACAGAGGAGAGATGGTTTCAACGGCTCAGATAAACGGGATAGAATAAATCGAATCGATTTGTTTTCTTTAAGGCTCTTTTCGTATACATTGTGGCTATTTCACCTGATTTTTGATTAAATCGCCCATTTCCCTGTTGATTTTCATTAAAAATAGACGAAATCATGCCCGAAACAAAGCTATATCATCATTTATAGGCTTGTGCGAAAAGCAACAAACTTTGCGAAAACAGCCTTCTTGAAAGAAATCAAACAAGGCATCCGCCTGCCTTTCTCCTTCCTTTGTCAAGGAGGATGTAAAAGACTATCCTGTTGCTTTAGCGTGGCGCATAAGATAGATTGTTTTCATTCTTTCTCCACCAGACGGAAAGGAATCTCAACCTCCAGAAAATCCTGAGCGAGGACAGTATTTTCAAAAAGTGTTTTTGCATCACTTTCTAGCTGTTGTGCATCTACCTCTGTGTATCGCGAACTTATATGTGTTAAGATGAGCTTTCTGGCGTTTGCCTGACTAGCAGTATGAATCGCTTGAGAGACGGTAGAATGGTAATATTCCCACGCCATCTCTTCATTCCCATCCGCAAAAGTTGCTTCATGAACGAGCACATCGGCATCCATTGTGAGCTCGACCGCAGCTAGACAAGGTCTCGTATCCCCAAGTATAGACACAATTCTCCCTTTTTGGCTCTCACCTAGAAAATCCTTCCCTTCTAAGATAGCCCCATCCTCAAGAATGACTGTTTTCCCTTCTTTCAATTCTCGATAATATGGCCCTGGCATGAAGCCGCTTTTCTTTAATTTATCAACTAGTAAGGGGCCTTTTCGCTCCTTTTCTTCAATTCGATACCCATATGTTTCAATGGCATGATCGAGTTTTTTAGCGGTAACGAGAAAATCCTCATCTTCAAAAACCATTTCCTCTTCAATTTCTATTACTTCAAGTGGATATTTCAAATGGGTTTTGCTGATTGACAAGGCCACTGAAATAAATTCCTTTAAACCTTTCGGACCGTAAACTGTTAACTTACCCTCGCCTCCTTGAAAGGATCGACTTCCTAGTAGACCTGGTAATCCGTATATATGGTCTCCATGTAAATGAGTAATGAATATTTTTTCAATTCGTCTAGGTTTTAAACGGGTATGGAGAATTTGGTGTTGAGTGGCTTCCCCACAGTCAAAAAGCCATACGACTCCTCTTTCTTGTAGTAGCTTTAATGCGACAGAAGAGACATTTCTCAACTTTGCAGGCACTCCTGCTCCTGTTCCTAAAAAAAGTAATTCCACCTTACACACTCCTTCAACACTGTCAACGCCATTTTACCATAGATTACGCTTCTTGGCGCTTTAACACCTCTTGTAGAGACACCCGCTTTAATTTACGCTTGGATATCCATAACGAAGCCCAGTACGCCCCAAAGATAATGAGAAAACCGATGATAAATAAGCCAGGCGTTATTGCCACAGGCAAAGCATAATTCGTTTCTTTCGCTAAAGACTTCATAAGCGCATCAATGCTCAAAAGTGCTGAAGGTACTCCAAGTCCATATGAAATGATAACGACAGGTGTATAAATATTCAGCATCCAATGGCTGACAGTTTTATCCTCATACCCGATGACTTTTAATAGCGAAATGCTCGTGATATTTTCTTCAACAATTAAATTTGTGATGAGCGTAATGATAATCAGTCCGATTAGAAAGGCCAGCCCTGACATAATCAATAAGGAATACCGCATGGGTCCCATCATGTTTTCCAATGATTGCATTAATTCTTGCTTATTTTCTATTTGATAAATCCCCTCTTTGGCCACTGGCTCTTCCTGAGTCCATTTCCCCATATACGAGTTTTCGGAAAAATCATTCCATGCATTTAGCGTCGACCTTTGCATATAGACACTTGATCCCGCATAAAGCTCAGCAATTCCAGCTACTTTAATGGTTTCTTCTCGACTAGAGGCAGTTAACTTCAACGATAGTTGATCTCCAACCTCTACACCAAGAGCGTACGCGACGACTTTATTTATTATCAAGCCTTCCTCTAATTGATCTTTCAGTGACTCATTGTTTGAATTTTTAAGAGATATCGAATCTGTTTGACGATCGAGTCCAAAAAGCTGCAGTCTTTGATCGCTAACAGAGTACCACTCCCCCTTTCGATTCACTTCAATGACCTCTGCTTCGCTGATAGTAAAGACATCTTCGGAGGAGTCAGAAGATTGCTTGAGTTCTTGATAGTAAACACCATACTCATAATTGAGTCCCTCTTTATACGTTTTTGTCATTAACGTATCGATAGAGTTCATCGAGATAAACCCGTACATTAACAGCATGGTTGCAAATAAAATTCCAAGCGTAAGATATAGAATTCTCCCGAAGTTTTTCGAAAGCATTCGTAGCCTAAAGCGAGTGGAAAATTTTTTTATTTTAGTAAAACTGAAGTGAAATCTCCCCTCTGCACTCTGCTTAGCGAGTGGTTTTATCAGTCTAATAGGAAGAATATTCACATATTTACGAATGACAACATAACCGACTAAAATAAGGAGCAGGGACGGAATTATCAAAGCACCCATGTACTGAATGGGCGTGAGTGTCCAACGAGAAAGAACCGGGAGATTAAAGTAATATGTGTACATATTCGTCATAGGTACAGACAAAAGCAAACCGAAAACTAAACCGATTGTCGAACCTAGAATACCAATTACTAGCGGATATAATAAATAAGCTTTCGTTAATTCTCTTGATTGGTAGCCCAGTGCTAATTGAGTTCCAATTTGTTTTTTCTGTGATTCTAACCGTCGTTTCACCAAAATCACCACCATCATCACAGCGATAACAGAGATGAACAGTGGAAAAACAGTGGCAAAGGACTTGGTACTTTTAATTTCTGTTTCAATATAAGAAATTCTAGGATTATCTTGGGCATTGGTCCACTTAATAATAGGCGACAAGAGTGAAACTGCTTTTTGAAGAGCTCTCTCTCCTTCCTTATTATCCCATTTACCGAGATAATACACACTCGGCTGAGCAACCTCTTCAAATGCTTCTTCCGGTAAAAGTCCCACTCCAAAAGCGGCCGGATCATTAATCAGGGCCGACTCATTTTTAAGAGAATAAATATAATCTGGAATATAGACAAGTCCTGTAATGATTCTGCCTTCTCCTTCAATTGAAATAGATTCACCGATTGAATAAGAATTGCTGTCGGCAAACGTTGCAGACAGCGCAATTTCATTTCTATTTCCAGGTAAAGTTCCTTCCTGTAAATAGGGAGTGTTCACCCGATTTGGCACCGAGAACACACGCAACACTTTTTCATCTTCCAACGACATATCATAGCTGAGTCGTTTTTCTAACATAACATCATATTCCGCCTCAAGCTCCAACAAATCCTCATCATTTAACGCTGTGGCGACATAAAAATGAAAATCCTCCTGAGCATATTCTGTTTTAAATTGTTCATTGCTGTTTTCTACTGCACTCAGTGATGCACTCAACATCACATATAATAGAACAGACAAAAGAATAAGCAAAATCACACCACCATACTGCAATTTGCTAGAAAGAATATCCTTCAGCACGCTTTTTGGTAGCTTTTTCATACCCATTTCACCTTCTCAGCGTCAATCGGTTGTTCATTCTCTTCTATAGAGATTACTTCGCCGCTTTTCATTTTTACAATCACATTCGCCATTTCCGCTAAACCAGGATTGTGAGTGATAATCATAATCGTCGTTTGATATTTTTGATTGATTTCTTGAAGAAGACATAAAATTTTTTTTCCGGTGTCCTCATCAAGTGCCCCCGTTGGTTCATCACATAATAATATCTTTGGGTTTTTAACAAGAGCACGAGCAATCGCTACACGTTGCTGTTCTCCTCCACTCAATTGGTGAGGGTATTTATGAACATGATGTAGCATCCCCACTTTGCCTAAAACTTCATCGATGTCCAGTGGTGATAAACTAACCTCTGCTCCAATTTCTACATTTTCTTTTACCGTTAAGGTGGGAATTAAATTATAGGATTGAAAAATAAACCCAACAAAATCTCGTCGATATTTTGTTAGTTCTTTTTCTTTCATTTTATGTAGTGATTGTTCAAAAACCAATATTTCTCCTGAATCACTCTGATCAATTCCGCCAATAATATTAACTAGCGTACTTTTCCCCGATCCAGAGGGTCCAAGAATAACCGAAATCGATTGTTCCTGTACTTGTAAATCAACCTTTTTTAAGGCCTGAACCTGAACGTCTCCCGATAAATAAGTTTTTGAGATGTTTTTTAGAATAATTGTCACCCTTCATTCCTCCTTGTTCTACTATAATCATCATATTATAGAGTTTATTTAGATATCAAGGATTTTATGAAATATTAACAATAAAATATTTCATAAAATCCTTATCCCTCATTTCGTAAGCTGTATTGCATATTGGTTGCAACGAAGTCGGGAAACCGCTAGAATATTGAACTTGTAAAGAGGTTTCTTTCTAAATAACACTAGGAGATTTTTTCTAAAAGTATAACGATGAAAACAAAGTGAGGTCCTAATTGTGAACAATACCGAAACGCCGGCTAGTCTGATTATGATTTTTGGTGCCACTGGAGACTTAGCCAAAAGAAAGCTCATTCCTTCCCTCTATCATTTATATCGAAAAGGAAAGATCTCTGAACAATTTGCAGTTGTCGGGGTTGCACGTCGTGAATGGACGCACGAAACCTTCCAATCTCATGTAAAAGATTCTGTTTTGACTTCCATCGGGGATGTGGACAATCTTGAAGAATTTGTTTCCCACTTTTATTACCAACCAAACGATGTTTCAAATTCAGATTCTTATATTGAATTAAAAAAGCTGTCAGATGAATTAGATTCCAAATATACTCTAAACGGAAACCGCATTTTTTACTTAGCGATGGCACCAGAATTTTTCGGCACAATTACAGATCACTTAAAATCTGAAGGATTAACAGATACAGCGGGATATCACCGATTGGTCATTGAAAAGCCTTTTGGTCACGACCTTCCTTCTGCCGAAAAATTAAACTCTCAAATTCGAGAATCGTTTTCAGAGGATGAAATTTATCGGATTGACCATTACTTAGGAAAAGACATGGTTCAGAATATCGAAGTGATTCGTTTTTCTAACGCATTATTTGAACCGCTTTGGAATAGCCGATACATATCCAATATCCAAATCACTTCGAGTGAAACACTCGGTGTCGAAGAACGAGGTGGCTACTACGAAAAAAGTGGTGCTCTTCGTGATATGGTACAAAACCATATGCTCCAAATGGTTTCACTTCTTGCGATGGAGCCACCTATTTCCTTAACGACAGAAGAAATTCGAAGCGAAAAAGTAAGAGTGTTCCGCTCGCTACGTCCTGTCGCAGGTGAAGAAATCGAAGACTATTTCGTACGAGGTCAATACGACTCAGGAAGCATACAAGGAAATGAATTACCTGGCTACCGTGAAGGAAGCAACGTCGACCCTCAATCCAATACAGAGACGTTTGTTTCAGGGAAAATCATGATCGACAATTTCCGTTGGGCAGGCGTTCCGTTTTATATTCGAACGGGTAAGAGAATGGGCTCAAAAGCAACCAAGATCGTCGTTCAGTTTAAAGATATACCAATGAACTTGTACTATAATCCTGAAAAACCACTTGCACCCAATTTATTGGTCATTCATATTCAACCTGAAGAAGGAATTACGCTTCACTTAAATGCCAAACATTCTGGCGAAAACTTAAAAACGAAAGCCGTAAAATTAAGTTACGCCAATAAGGGTATCGATGGTATGAATACGCCAGAAGCTTATGAAAAACTCATTTACGACTGTATGCGTGGAGATGCGACGAACTTTACACACTGGGATGAAGTCAGGCTATCCTGGAGTTTTGTCGATAAGATTTCAGACTACTGGGAAAACACAAAAGAAGCTACATTCCCAAACTACGCCTCAGGATCAATGGGACCTAAAGCATCCGATCAATTATTAGAAAAAGATCAATTTTTCTGGTGGCCAATAGATAATCTTGAGGTTGATAACTGCTAAATTAGCTTGAAAGGAATGATTGAAATGAAGATTCATGATATTACAGCACCGATTTATTCTGGCATGCCGGTGTATAAAAACAAACCTGAAAAACAACCTGAAATTACCACCTCTACCAGCGCCCATGTGACAGAGTCCCGCATTACACTTGATGTGCACACAGGAACCCATGTAGATGCCCCTCTTCATATGATTAATGATGGTGACACGATTGAAACGATTGAATTACAGCAATTAGTACGAAACGTAAAAGTACTGGATATCACAAAAACAGAAGGAAAAATCTCTAAACAAGATATCTCCTCCTATGCAATTGAAAAAGATGATTTCATTTTACTAAAAACCAAAAATTCTTATGATGAAGCCTTTAACTTTAATTTCATCTACCTAGCAGAGGATGCGGCTCATTTCTTAGTAGATAAAGGAATTGCAGGTGTTGGCATTGATTCTCTAGGAATTGAACGTGCTCAAGAAGGACATCCTACTCACCGAGCCTTGATGGGAAATAATATTATTATTATTGAAGGATTGCAATTAAAGGACATTGAGGAAGGCGAATATTTTATGGTTGCAGCTCCCTTAAAGATCAAAGGAACAGACGCATCTCCAGCTCGTATCTTGTTGATGGATAAACAGTAAAGTAAAATTTCTATCAGCGAAAAGCAGCCAGGTTAGTACAAGATTTATAACATTTAAAAAGCGCAGAAAATAAATTTTCTGCGCTTTTTTGTATATTTATCAGTTGGAAAACACTAATTACTTGTCTTGCTCGAAGAAAACCGATACTAGCGCTAATTAGAAAAACACCCCAATTGAAGCTTTGGAGTGCAATTTACTTGCTGTATACCTTCTACACATCAAAACAAGGCTTTCGCTTAATCATCCATCCATTCGGTATGGAAAATTCCTTCTTTGTCGACTCGTTGGTACGTGTGTGCACCAAAATAATCGCGTTGTGCTTGAATTAAGTTTGCTGGTAAGGTCTCACTGCGATAACTGTCAAAATAAGAGAGAGCAGCTGAGAAGGACGGAACCGGTACACCATTTTTCACCGCAACGGTAATGACTTCTCTTAAAGAGGATTGATAACTTTCAGCGACCTCTTTAAAGTAGGGATCAAGAAGTAAATTTGGTAATTGGATTTCTCGATCGTACGCTTCTTTTATTTTTTGTAAAAATTGCGCTCGGATAATACAGCCACCTCTAAAAATCATCGCAATTTCTCCGTAGCTTAAGTTCCAGTCATATTCATCAGACGCAGCTTTCATTTGTGCAAACCCTTGAGCATAGGAACATATTTTGCTCATGTATAGGGCTTTTCTTACGGATTCAATTAATGCTTGTTTATCTCCCTCATAAGCTTGTGGGGTTGGGCCTGAAAGAATTTTACTAGCCTTCACACGCTCATCTTTGATGGCCGAGATAAATCGAGCGAAAACAGATTCTGTAATAATCGGCAGAGAAACTCCTAAATCTAAGGCACTCTGACTTGTCCATTTCCCTGTCCCTTTTTGGCCTGCTTTGTCCAGTATCATATCCACAAGGGGTTGACCTGTTTCATCATCCATTTTTGTGAAGATATCCGCAGTTATTTCAATAAGATACGAATCGAGCTCTCCTTTATTCCATTCTGAAAATACTTCGTGCAGTTCTTGAGCGGATAAACCCAAGACATTTTTCATTAAGAAGTACGACTCCGCGATTAATTGCATATCTCCATATTCAATTCCATTATGTACCATCTTGACATAATGCCCCGCCCCGTCAGGTCCAATATAGGTTGTACAAGGTTGACCGTCCACTTTTGCAGCAATATCTTTCAAAATCGGTGCGACAAGATCATACGCTTCTTTTTGTCCACCTGGCATAATTGAGGGACCGGTTAATGCGCCTTCTTCTCCACCTGACACACCTGTTCCAATAAAGTGGAAACCTTGATTGCTTAATTTTTTATTCCGACGAATGGTATCTTCAAAAAAGGTGTTTCCTCCATCGATAATAATATCTCCTTGATCTAAAAAAGGTGTTAGCTGGTCAATGGTCGCATCCGTTGCTGCTCCAGCTTTAACCATTAAAAGGATTTTACGAGGCTTTTCAAGTGAAGCAACAAATTCTTTAATGGTTGGAGCTGCGAAAATATTTTTCCCTTGAGATTCCGCCATCATTTGCTCTGTTTTTTCACTTGAACGATTATAGACAGAAACGGTATAGCCTCTGCTCTCAATATTCCATGCAAGGTTTTTCCCCATTACCGCTAATCCAATCACACCAATTTGTTGTGTAGTCATATAATAACAATCCCTTCTAAAGACATTCTATTTATATTCTTATAGTCTTTCCCTAAATGTAACAGTCCTTATTTTCCGTTGCAAATTAATGGGTCATCTAACATTTCCTCTTTATTATGGCCTTTTCTTCTCATTCTCTCTCAGAAAATCTTTGTTAAAACTTGTTCCGTCTTCTACAGAAACTGCTTTTTTCTGCGGAAGCTTCATTCCCTTTTGCACAATACCTTTTCCGAACTTCGCTTGTAGGTCCTCAATGGTTTTGTATAGCGGCTCATCTTTTGCTTCCTCTTCGTAGGAAAATAAATCGAGTTGGCGAAAGGCTGCTTGTTTTTCAATAAGGTCATTTGTCGTAATACCGAGCAAGCGAATCGAATCCCCATTCCAATTTTGGAGAAAAAGGTCTTTAGCACTAGTAAAAATGTCTTCTTTTTTAAAGATATACTGTGCTAGTTTTTTGCTTCGAGTAATAGTATTTCGATTTTTAAACCGAATTGAAATGGAAAGTGATTTAGCTACCAATTCTTTATTCTGAAGGCGGAGAGCTACTTTTCCAGCTAATAGATGAAGATGACGTAGTAATTCCTGTTGATTGGCAATATCTTTAGGCAAGGTCATGGAATTTCCTATGCTTTTAAAATCATAGATGGAATCTGGATCCACACGCCTCTCATCTTCTCCGTTTGCTCGTTTTTTCAAGCGAGTACCGTTAATTCCTAATAATGCTCTTAGCTTTAACTCTTCTGCATGGGCCAAATCATCAATTGTTCCTACGCTGATGGTTTTTAACTTTTCAGCTGTTTTTTCACCGACCCCATGCATCTCCCTAACTGGAAGTGGCCAAAGAATCTGAGGGATGTCCCGCTTTCTTAAAATCGTGATTCCCATTGGCTTTTTCATATCAGAGGCCATTTTCGCTAAAAATTTATTTGGTGCAAGGCCAATACTACAAGGTAAGTCTAACTGTTCTAAAATTCTCGATTGAATAGACTGCGCGATTTGAAGCGGATTCCCTAGTTCATAACAATCTGATATGTCCATATAACCTTCATCGATTGAAACCGGTTCAACCAGCTCTGTGTATTGTCGCAGTAAATCAAACATCCCCGTTGAAGCTTGACGATAACGATCGAAATTAGGCCTCATTATTATCAGTTGTGGGCATTTTTTTTTGGCCTCCCATAAAGGCATAGTCGTTTTCACGCCAAACTTTCTTGCCTCATAGCTACAGGTGACAATAATCCCTTTCCTTTCCTCAGGATTACCAGCAATCGCCAGCGGTTTGCCTTTTAACGTAGGATCGAATGTCATTTCAACAGATGCATAAAAACTATTCATATCTACGTGAAGAATTACTCTTCCTTTTTTAGGATAATACTGCTTCATAATGATCACACCTTATTCAACTGGAGCATTAATTTGATGGATTATTTTCGCAAAGATTGCGGCTTTTCGAATAGGAATAAAACCCTCGACCTGAATGACTTTGTACTCTTTTCCTAACGATAAAATTTGGATTTCTAAATACAAAGTAAGAAATAACTCAAAAACCATATTGCCTATTTATCTCTTTGTGTGAGGAGCAACAAATTTTACAAAAAATCCATCTAAACCCCAATAACGATTTCTAATTGAATTATTTGGGATAGGCTACATGATTTAGCTTCGCCTACATCTTTCTTTTTTTATGGCTGTTTTCGCAAAGTTTGTTGCTTTTCGTATCAGTTTATCATTTAACCCGAGCCCCTGCCACTGCAGCTGGATCACGAAAAGCGGAAGTGGCTGCCCAGGGACGGCAGGCATCTGGCAGAACACGCAGTGAAGCCTGCTTCACGTAGTGGGCTGACAAATGCCCGAGTCCATAGCCACTGCAGCTAGATCCGTCTATTTTTGCTGGAAACCAACGATGAAATGGAAGATTTAATAAAAATTGAGATGAATTAGCCACAATGGATACGAAAAGAGCCTTATACAAAGAGCCCTTTGAAAAGAAAAAGCATGACTCCTTAGAGCATGCCTTTATCCCTCAACTGATTCAATCAGATACGCTTCAATTTCTTTGATTCCATCTAGGCTCTTCACTAGTATCCCTGGGCTAACGTATGTAATAAGTCTTTGTTCCCAGTGCACAACACCTGTAAAATACTTCGTTTTTGAGTATGCTAAAAGACCCACTTGCTTGATCGCTTCATTTGGGACATCTAGAATTTCTTTCGCTTCCTTTACGATGACAGCAAAAGAGAGAAGCTCCGATTGAATGACAATCATGCGTGCGTCCGTTAAGTCAGAAGCAGCTCCATATAAAATTTGCTCAAAATCCAAAACGGGAACCAATTCATTCCTTATATCGACAATGCCGCTCACATAATTGGGTAAGTGTGGGATGGGATTAATCTTTGCTAGTTTTTCAATGGATATAACATTTTCAATAGGAAGCGCATATTCTTCCGTTCCTGATTGAAAAACAACGACCTTTTGAGTATCGCTCATGAAAATCCTCCTCTGTAAATAGGTGCATTATTCCCTAAAACAATTTCTTCTTTTAGAGTACCACTTTTCCATCCTATTGACTATTGAATTCCTCTTTACTAACTAAACACTCTACGAGTGCAACTAGCGCATGTATTTCTCCATTTGAGCACGTTCGATCGCTCTAATAAGAACGCCCAAACCCGCCTAGAGCTTTAAGTAGCTCACGTACATGGAATGACAAAAATCGGTGCATTTACTAACTTTGTTCGCATTTTAAAAGGTCAATTCGGTTCCCCTTGGAGGTTAGCGTTGTTCAGTTAGATGATTTCAAAAGGGAACCCTCTATACTAAAGGGTTCCCTTCAAATAATAAGGCTGTTTTCGTAATGCTTGTTGCATTTCGCACCCGTCTATAACCGATGATATAGCTTTGTTTCAGGGCATCATTTCGTCTATTTTTGATGGAAATCAACAAAGAAATGAAGAATTCAAACAAAAAGTAGTTGAAATAGCCACAATGGATACGAAAAGAGCCAAAAATAAAAATTAATATTAAAGTTTTACACAGTTTTTAACTTACTCTCCAGCGACATCTTCTGTGATTGCTACTACCATTTCTGCTAGTTTCACTAATTCTTCAACAGGCATTCTCTCACTTGTAGTGTGAATTTCTTCATAACCAACAGCCAGGTTAACCGTTGGAATTCCAAACCCAGCAATCACGTTCGCATCACTACCGCCACCGCTTGTTTGGAGTTGACTATCACGACCAATTTTTACTGCTGCTCGTTTCGCTACCTCTACTACTTCATCACCATCAGCAAATTTAAAGCCTGGGTACATAATATCCACTTCGATCGTCGCACTTCCACCCATTTCAGTAGCAGCTGATTCAAACGCATCTTTCATTTTCTGCACTTGCGCTTCCATTTTTTCAGGCACGAGGGAACGTGCTTCAGCTAAAATATCCACACGATCACAAACGATATTCGTTGCTTTTCCACCTTCGAAGCGACCAATATTAGCAGTTGTTTCGTCGTCAATGCGACCAAGTGGCATACGACTGATCGCTTTTGCTGCCATCGTGATGGCCGATTTCCCCTTTTCAGGTGCCACTCCAGCGTGTGCTGTTTTTCCGTGAATAACCGCTTTTACTTTCGCTTGTGTTGGCGCAGCAACAATAATATTCCCAACCTTACCGTCACTATCAAGCGCAAAACCATATTTCGCTGTTACAAAGGTGGGATCCAGTTCTTTTGCACCAACTAAACCAGACTCCTCGCCAACTGTAATAATGAATTCGATTTTTCCGTGGGCAATATTTTGTTCCTTCAGTACTCGTACCGCTTCAAACATAACCGCTAATCCTGCTTTATCATCCGCACCTAAAATCGTCGTACCATCCGAGTAGATAAATCCGTCTTCTTTCAATGTCGGTTTCACAGATTGAGCTGGAACAACGGTATCCATATGGGAAGTAAAGTAAATCGTATCAACATTTTCCTTTGTCGCAGGTAATGTGCAAATTAAGTTGCCTGCCCCGTGTCCCGTAATACCCGTCGTGTCATCTTCAACCACTTCGACGCCAAGATCGGCAAATTTTTTAGTTAGTACCTTTGCGATTTCGGCTTCCTGACCTGTTTCTGAATCGATTTGTACGAGTTCTAAAAATTCATTCACTAAACGTTCTTGATTGACCATATTAACTCCTCCTACTATGTATTCAACTAGTACAGTATAACTCGAAATACATTTTGGAACAATGAATACACTTACAAAGGGATATTTCCATGTTTTTTATACGGACGAGTTTCTTTCTTATTTCTCATCATCTCAAGACTTTGAATCAATTTTATTCGTGTTTCCCTGGGATCTATGACATCATCGACCATTCCACGACTTGCTGCAACATAAGGATTGGCAAATTTCTCTCGGTACTCTTCTATTTTTTCCGCTCTCAATTGCTCCGGATTGTCACTTTTATTGATTTCTCTTGCAAAAATAATATTGGCTGCACCTTGTGGACCCATCACCGCAATTTCGGCATTTGGCCAAGCAAACACTAAATCTGCCCCGATGGCTTTTGAATTCAAAGCGACATACGCCCCCCCATAAGCTTTTCGGAGAATAACAGTGATTTTTGGAACAGTTGCTTCTGAATAAGCATACAAAATTTTAGCACCATGACGAATAATCCCACCATGTTCTTGCTTAATACCTGGAAAAAATCCTGTGACATCTTCAAACGTAATAATCGGTATTTGAAATGAATCACAAAAACGAATAAATCGGCTAGCTTTATCGGATGAATCGATATCGAGACCACCTGCCATAAATTTCGGCTGATTACAAACAAGCCCGACTACTTCTCCCTTGATCCGAGCAAGGCCAATCACAATGTTTTTGGCAAACTCCCTCTGAATTTCTAAAAATGAGCCTTCATCGACAATCTCCTGAATTACTTTACGCACATCATAAGGTCGTACGGCATCGAATGGAATCAAGTCTGTTAGATTCTCACGATAGTCATTTTCTTCTTCTGTTTCTTTCATAGGTGGCTTCTCTACATTATTTTGCGGAAGGTATGAAATCAATAATCGAACTTGTTCTAACACTTCCTCTTCAGATGAACCACGAAAATGAGCATTGCCACTAATCGAATTATGTACCTCAGACCCACCCAAATCTTCTGCACTGATTTTCTCTCCTGTAACTGTTTCAATCACCTTGGGTCCGGTAATAAACATTTGACTGGATTTATCGACCATAAAAACAAAATCTGTAATCGCTGGGGAGTATACAGCTCCACCAGCACAAGGCCCCATAATAACTGAGATTTGCGGAATCACCCCTGAATAAATCGCGTTACGATAAAAGATATGACCGTATCCATCTAGCGAGACAACTCCTTCTTGAATACGTGCCCCACCTGAATCATTTAACCCAATAAATGGTGCACCATTTTTCACCGCTAGATCCATCACATTGGCAATTTTTTGCGCATGCATTTCACCGAGAGCCCCACCAAATACGGTAAAATCTTGTGAGAACAAATAAATTGGTCGACCATTGACTTTTCCATAACCAGTGACAACCCCCTCCCCTGGCGCATCGACTCCATCTAAACCAAAATCATTGCAGCGGTGTTCAATAAACGGATTTAGTTCCACAAATGTACCTTTATCAACGAGCAACTCAATCCTCTCTCTCGCTGTTAGTTTTCCCTTCTCATGTTGTTTATCAATTCTCTCGTCTCCTCCACCTAGCTCAACTTTCCTTTTCCGGTCATATAAATCATTGATTTTTTCATAAATATCCATGAACTACTCCCCCTTGACAGCTGGCTTTTCACAAAGCTCCGTTAGTACTTTCTGGGTAGATTTCGGATGCATAAATGCTACCTGTGCACCACCTGCCCCTAATTTTGGATCATGATGGATCATCTCGATGCCTTTTTCTTTCATCTCAAAAATTCTTTGCTCAATATTCTCAACCTCAAAGGCAATATGGTGAATCCCTTGGCCTTTTTTCTCTAAAAAACCGGCGATAGCACTATCCGGTGAAAGTGGTTCTAATAGTTCTAGTTTAATAGTTCCCCCGTCGATAAACGCCACTCTGACATTCTCTGAAGGAACTTCTTCTATTTTCAATAAAGGTAACCCGAATACTTCCGTATATAATGGCAATGCCTCATCTATCGAAGGAACAGCTATTCCTAGATGGTCGACTCTTTTCATTTTAAACATCCCCTCTTCCCTTTTCTCACCCCAACTAATTCTCCCCCTGTGTTTCTCGTATAGATACTCTAAGAAAATACAAAACTGTGAGGGTGAAGATCGAATATCCACCGGGATAGATATTACGAATATCGCTTTCACTATCGTATTCGATGAACTTGTCGAATTTCCTGCTACGATCTAAATTTTTGTAAACGTTTTCAGAATGAAGCATCTTGTTATTTTGATAATGGAAGAGTACAATAGGATTGAAAATGCAATAAAACAAGGAGAGTGTACTCAATGAGAAAGACGAAAGTACAAAAAATTGTTATCTATTTAATGTTATTCGCCATGATTGCGTCAACTCTATTCGCTGGCTTGGCTGTGCTATTATAAAGGTAGTTTTCGCAGAGGTTACTGTTAGTAGAGTTCAGAGTTTAGAGTTTAGACTTTTTACCTTGATACAAAAAAGAGAGGATCACTAATGAGCGATTCTCTCTTTTTGTAGGCACATATCTATTAGAAGAAGTAACCTCCCGAAAACAATGGATAAAAAATTCATCCAAACTACTTTTCTTTATTGCCCTAGGCGGTGATATTTTTCATCCCTTTGTATATAAGATCCAACTCCTGATAAGATAGTTGAAATAAATGTCGACCATCTTCCGCTTTCAAAACGCCTTCTTGAATAACCAGCTCTATTAATTTTTCTTTTGCTAGAATCCCAATCTCTAATGTCAATTTCCTTCCCCTTTTCTCCATCTTTTCTGTCAAAGGGAGAAACAAAACGCCCAACCAAGATGCCCTCACAAAAAACCCTTAGTCTTCAACACCTCTTAAATAGTTCTCCGCAAAACATTTCTTGTGACAATATCACATTTGTTCAAGATAAAACTATTTAAAAAACCCTAGGAATTTTTCCACTTCTGCAGCAACACCTTTTCCCTATGGTGGTCGGTGACACACATCTCCCATAAGGTACTTATCAATCATGTACCTCTATCTTAGAAAGGACAATCTTTATTTAATAATTGTTTCTATTTTTACCAAAAAACACTATCATTGTCAAGCTATGGGTGTCAGAATAGAGGGGGGATACCTCACCTATACTTAAACTCATGATAGATGGATAAAACCTCCGAAAATTAAAAAAGGGACAGCTCTATTTAGAGCTATCCAACATCTAGGGAGTTTAGGGGTATGGATCTAGATGTAGTAGTATATTACCCAAGCAGCATTAATCTTAACCTCATTTATGAAGTTTTTACGAACATAAGGAACAATAATTGAAATAACCTGCTAAATCGACTATGATTAAAGTACATCTGAGCATGTTTAAAGGAGAGAATAATCTTGAGTATGGATTTTAATTTATTTATGAATGATGTTGTTCGTCAAGCTCGCGAGGAAATCGAAGGGGCTGGATATACCCAACTAACAACAGCAGAAGAAGTAGAAGAAATGTTTGCCAAAAAGGGCACTACCCTCGTTATGGTCAATTCTGTTTGTGGGTGTGCAGGTGGGATTGCTCGTCCAGCAGCAGCTCATAGTGTTCATTTTGACAAACGCCCTGATCATTTAGTGACTGTTTTTGCAGGTCAAGATAAAGAGGCAACCGCCAAAGCTCGTAGCTATTTTACTGGTTACCCGCCTTCTTCTCCATCTTTCGCACTTTTAAAGGACGGAAAACTATGTACAATGGTTGAAAGACACGAAATTGAAGGTCACCATCCCATGTCGGTTGTGAACCAGCTACAAGAATCATTTGAACAATATTGCGAAGAAGTATAGCGCTTACAAACCTGACATTTTTGAATGTCAGGTTTTTTCTATGGCTACACTGAAGAGATACGTGAACGAATGGAGAAAAAGCATGTTTAAAATCGGATATCGTACTATTAAGACAGCGATTGGAACCGCAATCGCCATTATGATTGCTCAGTGGTTTCAACTAGACAATTTTGCCTCCGCTGGCATTATTACCATTCTTTGTGTACAAAACACAAGAAAAAAATCATTATCTGCGTCCTGGAGTCGCTTTTTAGCGTGTATCGTCGCAATGGGTTTTTCCTTCGCCTTCTTCGAAGGGATTGCCTATTCACCCATAATTATTGGGAGTATGCTCTTATTTTTTATTCCAACGACCGTTGCCTTAAAGGCAAAAGAAGGAATTGTGACGAGTTCAGTCATCATCCTTCATCTTTATTCGGCAAAACAAATTACCATGAACATCATTTTTAATGAACTTGGAATTATCATTATTGGAATTGGTGTCGCCTTAATCATGAATTTGTATATGCCTAGTTTAGATCGAAAGCTGATTCACTACCAAAAACGAATTGAACGAAATTTCCAACTCATCTTTAAAGAAATAGCTCATTATTTACGCTGCCAACAAAGTGACTGGAAAGGAATGGAGATTACAGAAACAGCTAAACTTCTTCATGATGCTAAGTCCATTGCTTTTCGTGATGTTGAAAACCACTTTTTGCGACATGAAGATGTCTACTATTTGTATTTCAAAATGAGAGAAAAACAATTTGACATTTTGGAACGAATTTTACCGATTGCTACTTCCATCTCCTTAACTGTCGAACAAGGTAAAATCTTAGGTGATTTCATGGACAAATTAAGCGAACAAATCCATCCAGGAAATACTGCCTTCCTCTATCTAAAAGAATTATATGATATAAAAATTGAATTCGAAGGGATGGCTCTTCCACAAACACGAGAAGAGTTCGAAGCACGAGCGGCATTGTTTCAATTTATGAAAGAAATGGAACAGTATTTATTACTCAAAAGCTCGTTTACAGGCTTACAAAAGAAAAAAAAGAATGGTAAACCTCTTAGTGAAGCAAACTATTCTTAACCTTCATTGAAAGGATGAATCAGATGAATTTGCTATTCGCTATCTGTTTAGTGTTCTCACCCATTTGGCCACTCGGAGAAAATCCATTACCAGGCGACCCAATAGTCATCGTCAATAAACAGACGAATGAACTGGCTTTTATTGTCGATGAAGAAGTGGTTCATATTTATTCAGTAGCGACAGGAAAAACGGAGAACTTAACACCTGAAGGTACGTTTACCGTCACTGTAAAAGCTGAAAATCCTTTTTACCGTAAAAAAAACATTGAAGGAGGATCTCCTGATAACCCACTTGGGACACGCTGGATTGGATTTGACGCAGAGGGTACAGATGGAAGAATCTATGGTTTGCATGGAACGAATGCTCCTAATAGTATTGGTCAGTATCTCTCGAATGGGTGTATTCGGTTAAGTAATACTATGATTGAACAACTCTATGAAAAAACCCCCTTAGGTACAAAAGTTCATATCCTCTCGTCCCCCCTTCCTTTTGAGCAAATCGCCAAAGAAATCGGTGCTATATCTTAGCTGAATAATTATTAATGTCAAGTAACATGCGTGTTGATTAACCAATAAAATCCAAAAAAAATACCAAAAAGGACACCTTTCTAGTAGAATGATGTTTGCCGACAAACAAACTACAGAAGAGGTGCCCTCATGAAGAAGAATACCACATTTCACAATTTGTTTCAAAAAATTGTTTCACATAAAGAAGTAGCCATCATCCAGGATATCGTTGGCTATAAGGATACCGCTCGTAAGCTTGATGTATTAATGCTTATTCCTTATTTTCTTTGTGCTTCCATGAATGAGCTTAAAAGTTATCGAGACTGTGCGGATGTAGGTGATCAATATGGGCTGCCTAAAATTAACCACTCTACGCTTTCTAAAAAGGCTGAACCTATGGACTACAAGATTATGAAGAAGTTATTCCAATTAATCGTGTCTAAATGTAATCGAATGACACGTTGAGCGTTAAAGATACCAAAGGATCTTCTTTTAATAGACTCCACCACGATGACAGTGGGAAAGTCGCGCCTTCCTTGGGCCCTTTATCATGGAGAGCGTGCAGGAATCAAATTACATGTCAGTTATACTCCACTTACAGAAATGCCCCTTCATGTCGTTGAAACGACTGGACTTGTACATGATGGGCCGATTGGCTAACAGTTGGCGGATTCTCGGTTTATTCTAGTAGAAGATCGGGCTTATTTTAAAATCAAACGAATCGACCAGTTTAAAGAAGATAAACAAATGTTTGTGATCCGAATGAAAGAAAACGTAGAAATTTTTAGGCCTCATGCTTTAAAACACCTTGAGGAAGATGGATCATCTATTTCTCGTGATATCACTTGTCAACTGGGTACCAAACAATCTCGTTCAAAGGAACGGCATCGAGTGGTGTTTTTTAAGGATGACTACGGTAAGGAGATGCGTGTTGTCACCAATTTAATGCACGTGTCACCTGAAGCTATCGCAGACATGTATAAAGCAAGATGGAGAATTGAAACGTTCTTCCGATGGATTAAACAGAACCTAAATGTCCCTGTGTTATTTGGCACGACTGAAAATGCCGTTTTTAATCAGCTTTTTTCCGCCTTAATTGCCTAAGTTCTATTGAAATGGTTGTATTCAAAAACATCTGAAGGACGAGTATTCGAAAAATTATCGTTTATTTCCTTTCAAAGAAAACTTCTACAAGATAACTTACCGATTGACTGGAAATCAGAAATGGCCGTTGTTTTGAAGAAATACAAAAAGCTTCATGGGATAAGTTTATCTAATTTTGGATAATAAAGACTCGTGCAATAATTTATTGCTTTATCTCAGGAGAATATTGGCGAATTTCTTTTCTAGTTGTTAATTTTATCACCCTTCGCTTCGGGTCTCCCTCTAGAAATTTTTGAAATAACTCTTCCATCTTTTCTTTTCTTGGATGGTAGGTTGTGTAAATAAACTTGAGGAAGGCCCAGTCTAACTTTTCTGTACAGCCATCACCCATATCAGGACGGTTTTGACCAATATTAGTGAAATATCGCTTAATTACACGAAATAGGCAGAGATATAGTGGGAGTTCTAAATAGATAATCGTGTCAGCATGAGGTATGCGAATGTGATTCGTACTACGATAATTTCCTTCGATAATCCATACATCTTTTTCCACGATTTCCTTTTGTTTCGTAGAGAATTCTTCTAAAGAAGCCTCCTTCCAGCCTGATTTCCAATACATCGTGTCTAGATGATACACGTCTATGTTGATTTTTTCTGCTAGCTTCCTAGCAAAAGTAGACTTTCCAACTCCCGCTGAAATCCCCATCACTAAAATTTTTTTCATTTTTCATGTCCCCTTTTAATAGACTGATTTTTCAGTATATTTTATTTCTCACGGAATTACTAGTTTTTTGACTTCCTTGATGAACGTAATCTGTTTCTATCTTTCCATTTGGTTCGAATCGATTTAGCTTGTTTTGACGAGGAAGGATTCTGTCCAAAAAGCAAAGAGCCTTTAGAAGACAGAAAGTTATTTTGATTGTCATTCCGCGGTACTCACCTAAAATCAAGGAGACACTAGTTAACTGATATCTCCTAGCTCGAAAAATGCAGAACACGTCACCATTATTCAAATGATATCCTCAACCAGAATATCATTAGTTTCTAGGTTACTGCCATTTTGTTGATGAAGGATTAGACAAGCTTCTCCATAATTTAGTGTTTCAGCAACTAGATAAATTCAATTGCATAAGGAAAGCGCGAAGAGCATTAGAATATGAAGATTATCCAATAATTAAAATTACTGGGGCATAAACTATACTGGTATATGGAAAAAACATTTATGGCAGAAGGCTCTTTTCCTATACCTTGTGGCTATTTCAACTACTTTTTGATTAAATCCTCCATGTCACTGTTGATTTCGATCAAAAATAGACAAAATCATGTCCGAAGCTCTATTAAGATTTAAAACTGATTCGAAAAGCCACAAGTTTTGCGAAAGCAACCTAAAAGAAAAACAACCGCCATCACTTCTGTCGGTTGTTTTCATTAAGCCCTTATCTTAAATATTGTCATAGAGAACCACAGCCTTTTTTTACCATGATGAGATTACCCAAAACTCCACTATGTTTTCCAAAACCCTTCTCATCTAGGGTTGATGGATAGAACGGTATTAAACGGGAAGAGACTACTCTTTATTTTGATACAGGTTAAGCAACCTCAGTAAAGCGGATTGAACGGTTGTTTCCCCGTCTTCTACTTTTGTCTTAAGAAGGGGCAATTCCCTTTTTACCTCTTGATGTTCATAAAAAGACCGAAGGAGATTATCCACAATCGAGGACTGAAGCCACTCAAGATTTTGCTGCTTTCTTCTCTTTTGAAATTGATTCGATTGAATGGTTAGAACTTTAAACCGTTCTATTACCTGCCATATCTCTTCTAAACCTTGTTCTTTTATGGAGGAACACGTAAATGCCTGCGCTTCCCACCCTGGCGTTGCAGGGGCTAGAAAATGCAAGATCTGATTGTATTCTGCTTTTGTTTTTTCAGCAAGAGGTTGATTTTCGCCATCAGCTTTATTGACGACAATGCAGTCCGTTAACTCCATGATTCCTTTTTTCATTCCTTGCAACTCATCCCCGGCTCCAGTTAGGACAAGTAGAAGGAAAAAATCTACCATGCTGCGGACACTAAATTCACTTTGTCCGACACCGACTGTTTCGATGAGAATAATATCGTATCCAGAAGCTTCACACAAGTAGATCGTTTCCCTGGTTTTTCGGTGGACCCCCCCTAAGGTACCTGCAGTAGGTGATGGACGAATAAAGGCGTTCGGATGATTAGATAACTGCTCCATCCTTGTCTTATCACCTAAAATACTCCCACCAGATAAGGAAGAAGATGGGTCCACTGCTAAAACTGCCACCCGATGACCTTTTTCACATAAATATAGGCCAAGTGCTTCAATAAAGGTACTCTTCCCCACCCCAGGCACTCCTGTGATGCCAATCCGGATAGATTTTCCCGTATGCGAGAGAACTTTACTCAAAAGATCCTGTGCTTGTTGTTGATGGCGATGCGCTTTACTCTCAAGTAGTGTTATTCCTCTTGCTAACCAGGCCCGCTCACTACGTAATATGCCATTATATATCTCTAACACAGATGGCTCGTTCGCTTTTTTCACACGATGAGAAAAGCCTTTCTCCATTATTTTGTCACTTCCTCATAGCCCAGCTTTTCATAAATTTTCTCTAAAACAATCTCTGCACATACAGGAATCACCGTTCCAGGACCAAAGATGGCAGCTGCACCATTATCTTTCAAAAACTCATAATCTTTATAGGGAATTACGCCGCCAATAAAGACCACGATATCTTCTCTTCCTTGCTTTTGCAATTCACTCATTAACGCAGGAAGCAGTGTCTTATGTCCTGCCGCTAGTGAGCTTACTCCAATAGCATGGACATCATTTTCCACGGCCTGTTGAGCGGTCTCTGCTGGTGTTTGGAAAAGAGGACCTATATCTACGTCATAACCTAAATCAGCAAACCCAGTCGAAACCACTTTTGCTCCGCGATCATGGCCGTCTTGTCCCATTTTCGCCACCAAAATCCGAGGTCGCCTACCTTCATTTTCCAAGAATTCTTCCGTTAAGGTTTGTACACGCTTAATTTCTTCTTCATTTGAAAAGTTAGAACTATAAACACCACTCACAGAGCGAATCACCGCCTTATGTCTTCCGCTTGCTTTCTCGATGCTGTCGGATATTTCGCCTAAAGTCGCTCGAGCTCTAGCCGCTTCTACCGCTACCTCCAATAGATTGCCTTCTCCTGATTCTGCTGCCTTAGTCAATGCTTCAAGTGTTTGTTGAACAACGACCTCATTTCGCTCTTCACGAAGCTTCTCTAAACGTAAAAGTTGTTTCCGTCGAACTTCAGTATTATCGATATCGAGAATTTCCATTTCATCTTCTTTTTCGAGTCGATGTACATTGACGCCAATAATTTTTTCTCTTCCAGAATCGATTAACGCTTGTCTACGGGCGGCCGCCTCTTCAATTTTCATTTTTGGTAGACCTGTTTCAATGGCTTTGGTCATTCCACCTAGTTCCTCAATTTCCGCCATATGAGCCCAGGCTTTTTCCATCAATTCATGGGTTAATGACTCCACATAATAAGAACCACCCCAAGGGTCGATTACATCTGTTATGCCCGTTTCTTCCTGTAAATACAATTGAGTATTACGAGCAATTCGAGCCGAGAAATCGGTTGGAAGTGCAATCGCTTCATCTAATGCATTCGTATGAAGCGATTGGGTATGGCCCATGGCCGCTGCATGCGCTTCTATTAGTGTACGAATGACATTATTATATGGATCCTGTTCAGTCAAACTCCAACCAGATGTTTGGGAATGCGTTCGAAGAGCCAATGACTTAGAATTTTTTGGTTCAAACGAATTCATCAGTTGAGCCCAAATACGTCTACCTGCTCGCATTTTAGCTACTTCCATAAAATAGTTCATGCCAATTCCCCAGAAAAAGGACAGTCTCGGTGCAAAAGAATCGATTTCTATTCCTGCTTTTAAACCGGTTCGAACATATTCAAGTCCGTCTGCCAAAGTGTAGGCAAGTTCAATATCGGCAGGAGCTCCTGCTTCTTGCATATGATACCCAGAAATACTAATAGAGTTGAATTTTGGCATATAATTAGCCGTGTATTCAAAAATATCGGCTATGATTTTCATCGACATTTCAGGTGGATAAATATAGGTATTTCTCACCATGTATTCTTTTAAAATATCATTCTGAATCGTACCAGAAAGCTCTTCTTTCGCAACTCCTTGTTCTTCGGCAGTCACAATATAAAAAGCCATGATTGGCAATACCGCGCCGTTCATCGTCATGGAAACAGACATTTGATTCAGTGGAATTTCATCAAATAAGATTTTCATATCTTTAATAGAATCAATGGCCACTCCAGCTTTTCCAACATCTCCCTCTACACGTGGATGGTCTGAATCATAGCCTCGATGAGTAGCCAAATCAAAGGCAACCGACAAGCCTTTTTGTCCCATCGCTAAATTCCTTCGGTAAAATTGATTACTCTCTTCGGCTGTTGAGAAGCCTGCATATTGACGAACGGTCCATGGTCGTGACGTATACATTGTTGGGTACGGTCCTCGCGTGTATGGAGCCATACCAGGTACATCATCTAAATGCTGAAAAGTAGTAGTATCATTTTCCGAGTAAAAACTCTTAACCGCAATTCCTTCATTGGTAGTAAATGTTGAGTTCTTGCCAATTTCATTTGCTTTCAACTCTGAATGAACTGGTCTTAACTTAGAAAAATCCGGTTTCTTTTTCATCTTTTTGCCTCCCACCCCTTCAGAAGTTCATCCAGCTTTTCAAGTATATTCTGTTTACTATGAATGCTACCAGAAATACCAGCTTCTTTAAAAATATGAAACTTCTTTTCTTCTGGAAGACCAGCGACATCAATCGTAATAGAAGATGAATCCTTAAGTAATGTTAAGCTTGGTAACAAAATTTCTACATAATCTTCCATTTTTCCGCATACACAGTAATAGTCTAGCTTAGATTCCTCAATAAAGCGCAGTATATCAGCTGGTTGGTGACAAGGTTCACTCCAAACTGAGCCTATTCCTCCAAGCTCAAGCACCCCAGTCACATAGTCTGCACGTGCTTTATAATTTTTAAGAGTAGAGAGTCCAATAATGCCTGCTTTAAGCTTCTGGCCACTTAGAGATAATTTGTCCCCGCGATTTCTTAACTTTTCAAACACTTCAGACAGAACCATCCGTTGGATGATTGTTACAGATTCTCCTGAAAAAGAACCTAAAGATAGATTTTCAGGTTGCATCACATTGTTATCCTTCGAATTAGGATAGATGTTGGTACCAATCATCGTTGTTTCTCGAGTTTCTAGATCATGTTTTCTGTTTGCGTAAACGGCTAGAATTTCTTGTTGAATAGTGCCCGTTTTAATTTCTTCTAACAACCCACCTTGCTTTTCAATCTGCTGGAATATTATCCAGCTTTCATCTATCAATGTGTGTGTTAATTTTTCAACGTAGTAGGAACCGCCAGCAGGATCAATAATTTTTCCTAATTGAACTTCATCTTGTAAGATCAATTGAGTATTGCGTGCAAGTCGTGTTGCTAAATCTTTTTGACTTGGCTCGTTAGAAAATGGCGAAACCGTAAAATAATCAACTCCAGCTAATACTGCGGCAAAAGCTTCATTTCCTGCTCGTAGGATATTCACATACTCATCCAGATTACTCTTGTTCATAGAAGAAGTTTCAGCACTGATGGTTACCTGCTGAGATGGAATATCATAAGCCTTACATAAAGTTGTAATTAGTCCACGAAACGCACGAATCTTACTTATTTCCAGGAAAAATTGAGAAGAAACGGAAAAATGAAAGACCAACTTCGAGAAAATCTTCTCAATACTCCATCCTTCTTGTTGAAGCATATCAAGATAAAATACTGCAGAACTTAAAGCTAGTGACAATTGTTGAACCACTGTGGCTCCGCTCGCCTCGTATAGGCTAGTGTCGATTAAAAGCGTCTGGAGGTCAGGTTGTTGTTCATCAATATTTAGTACAGCTCTCAACCATTCCTGCTTCTCTTCGCTACTCCAAAGCTTTCCACCTTCCAAGCTTTTTGCTAAAGGATCAACAGCGATAACTCCTGTCACTTGATGCTTTATATTTGCTACTACTTCTGCAAATGAAGTCAACGAACTAGGAATAAGATTCACAGGATATTCCGTCGTTGGTAGTAAAAGAAAGAGTTCTATTAACTCATTTATTGAGAGCGTAGAAAGAGCTCTTGTATCAAAAGAGAGAACTGTTTGCCCTTTTGAAAGGGCATCCACCGTTCTCTCATATAGCTCTTCTTTATCTTTACCAGAGACTTTTTGCGCTACCTGCCAAGGCTTTAAGTTTCGCTCAAAACTTCTTGTTTGTTGACCTTGGCCTGGCATACTATCCACGGTGAAACTCGCTAAATCTCCCTTTGTGTATAGCGGCTTTAAGGTTATTTGTTCATATGTATGATGATTTAAGGTTGACAAACACTTTCCTTTAAGTGTTTGTTCTGCTTTTTCTTCCCATTCGTCATAGGTTATTTGTTGAAACAGATGATTTTTCATAGCTGATATATCTGCCATACCTTACACCTCCAATTGTAATCGGTTACATTTTATTAATCTAGTAATAATAGAAAGCATCTCTACCAATATTGTAGTATATATAGACAAAGGGGCAAAGTGTTTTACTGAATTTTTTTGCTTCTTCGCTGTTTAAAATGATTTACCCCTGTCCATACTGGTTACTAAAATAGTAGAACTAGTAGGTGATTCGGAATGAAGGTAGAAATCCAAGATATTGATAGTCTCTTTCATATTACAGAACCATGGTATATCGAAACC
>NZ_JAYKTS010000038.1 GCF_037024155.1 Bacillus sp. 2205SS5-2 | reverse complement strand
AACGGGGTTTTATCCACCAAAAAAGAGGCGACCTCAGACCTGCATTAACAGGATGAACAGTTTAATGCATCATTAAACCGCTAGACCCCATTTTCATTCATTGCGGTGTCTGACAGGACATGGGGTTTCGTATTGATTGTTGCTATTGGCACAAAGAAAAACAGGCAGTAAGGTTTTTTCGACTGATTTCTTCCTTTTTATCTAGAAATGGAGAAGTTTTCATTAGGAAAAGAGCACGAAATCATACAAATCAGGGGATATATTCCTATTCGAAAAGCCACAATCTTTGCGAAAGCAGCCTTCACCATACAGTCCAGAACTTAATATTGTTGAAGGGGTTTGGGGCTGGTTGAAAAAATCAGTCATTTATAATATGTTGTCTCATCAGTGGAAGAAATATAGGCCAAAGATAAGCCCTTTATGGACTAAATAAGCAAGGATCCCCTGAAAACCCTTGACCGACTTTGTGTCCATAGATAAGGGTTGTTAAATGATGATTACATATACAAAACTTACTGTTAGTAACATATTACTGTAGTTAACATCAATATGTTACTAACAGTGTATGATGAATAGAAGTTGATGTCAACTCCTAAAAATTTCAGGAACAAAATTTAATAGAGCCACCACTAATTGAGCTTATGTGGTGGCTTCTTCACTCATCCGGGCGGGTCATGGTATATGAACCTATATTGTTCAAGGCATCACTGTGTACAAGAATCGCCTGTCCCCTTTTTCCGTGGCACAAATTGTTGAATCGCTTCATTGCAGGGGCCAGGGAATTTTGAAGGAATTTCATGAGTACCCTTATTAATAAATTCGTACTGAGCATATAGAAGATGGTTATAATAATGCGACTGATTATTAATCCAATCTGATTTTTTTCCATAAATCAATAGGAGTGGGGAAGGCAGCTGGTCCAATGTATTTCTTCCATCATAGTGGTACGACTGTTCATAATAGTACATCCAATTGGGTAGAAAGGCTTTTTTCATATGTTCTTCCAGCTCTTTTTTAATCGCAGCATTGGTACTATGGACTTTAGCTAAGATGGTGATTAATTTATTGGGTTGATGCTTCGTCATGTACATCCCCAACTTATGCATCACTTTTAATCGCTTATCTTCTACTACCGGATACCCACCTAATAAAATGATCCCAGCGATTTTTTCAGGAATTTTCTTCCCTACCTCCTGAGCGATTATACCTCCTGCTGAATACCCGCATAGGTAACAAGAATGAAGACTAAGTCGTTGAATAAGAGCGGTAATCTGGTGAACATAATCATCTATTGTAAATAGCTGTTGACCACCGCTATCCCCGTGTCCACCTAAATCAGGAAGGAGTAAACGATATCGTGCTTTTAAGGGATATTGTTGATAAAATATTTTCCGTCCGAGTCCAGGAGGATGAACCCAGACGATGGGCGTCCCCTTTCCAACATCATCATAGTACATCATAAGGTCCTTAACCTTACAAACAGGCATGCTTTCCACTCCCTTTTTCTTGTTAGCATGCCACTTATACAAGATTCCCAAACTTATTTGGCATTTCCCCAGATTGAGAACGTAGAACCAGAGGGACTTTCCTATTATTTTGGTCAAAAAAGCAAGAGGGACGTCCTTTTCCGCCACTAAAGATTGGTGTATTGTACCTATTCCCATGTTGCTCAAAACCTCTCTTGAAATATATCTAGCATCCCTTTAACCTAGAGTTCTCTACCTTATCACAAGAATGGAGTTTCTCTTTTAATGGATAAAGAAAATGTTTTGAGCGAAAATTCATAATATTTCCTAATATTTTACCTCAATAGCTATAATATAAATTGTAAAATAACACCATAGACTACTGCATATTAGGAGGTTAGAAAAGTGAAGACTCTATTCTTAATTTTAACCCTTATTCATGGACTCATTCATTTATTAGGATTTCTGAAATCATTTAGTTTAGCAGAATTGTACGATTTAATACTTGATATTCCTCCCAAAATGGGCTTCCTATGGTTGTTTTCAGCATTCCTGTTTTTATCAGTATTCGTCTTATTCGCTGCTAATAAAGATTGGTGGTGGATACCTGCTATTCTCGCTACGATCATTTCCCAAATATTAATTATTCTCACATGGAAAGATACTAAATTTGGTACGATCCCAAATACGATCGTTGTCATCGCCATTATTATTGGAGTTGCCATGTGGAATTTCAATAGGCAAGTCAGCAAAGAAATCAACTTGATCCTTTCAGAAGGGAACGCTTCAGGAAAAGTTATCATTACTTGGCAAATGCTAGAATCGTTACCTCCTCAAGTCCAACTTTGGTTAACTACTAGTGGGGTAGTCGGAAAAGAAAATATTCAGTCCGTATATTTTAAACAAAAGGGGGTTATGAAGCTAAAACCAGATCAAAAGAAATGGTCAGATGCTGAAGCAGAACAGTATATTACAACGGATAAACCGGCATTCATTTGGAAAGTGGATATGGGAGTGGTTCCACTAGTAAATACAAGCGGTAGGGACCTATTTGTGGATGGGAATGGGCATATGTTAATCAAAATCGCCTCATTGGTTCCGGTTGTTGATATAACTCATAACGCAAAATTGAACCAATCGACACTTCAGAGGTATTTACTTGAAATACCATGGTATCCAACAGCTGCTCTTAGTTCTTATATTACTTGGGAAAGTATTGATCGATATTCTGCAAAAGCAACCATGACATATAAGGGGGTTTCAGGATCAGCAATCTATCATTTTACCGAATATGGTGATTTAGAAAAAGTTAGCGCTTTAAGGTATAAAGATACTGATGATAACGCAAAGCTTATTGAATGTATAGGTGAAGTTAGAGGTTCAACTATAGTTGATGGAATAAAAATCCCAACGAAACTACATGTTTCTTGGGTTCTAGAAGAAGGGAAATTTGTGTGGTATAAGCTCGAACTATTTGATATTGAATTCAATATCGGGGCACCAGAGGGGGCACCAGAGGGACAGTCCCCCCGGTTCAATAGCTTCAGCTAATGTAACAACTTTTTATATGAGAAAATTATTATTCCACCGGTCACCGATACCTATAAAGTTATTATAGATAGAAAAGGAGGGGTAGACTTACCAAAAACAGCTTCATTTTCTAGTGTTTCTACTTTATCCCACCAACTTGAAAAATCTGGTTTGTAATTCCTAGTTTTTATATAACTGATTAACGTCATACCAACTATATAAACTAAATGAATTACCATTGAACTAATAAATGCTTGAAAAGATGTTTTCATTCCCCCCTACTACTCTGTTTTACCCTAATCATTAACTAAATTTATTCTTGTACTAATGCTTCTTTTTAGTTCAATAACTTATTATTCAAATTGAAGAAACTTAGTTTATAACTCATTATTTAACCAGTTCAATAGTATTGGAAGTTGGTCAGCATAATTCCTAATCTCATATATTGTTCCTTTTACTTGTGCAGTTCCCATCTTCTGTTCTTCTTCATCAGTACATTCAAGCCATAAAGACCGTTTTAAACTGTATTCAAGCCACCCTAATTTACCTAAGAAACCATTTGCTAATACGATTCCCCAGTCGGAGCGTATTTCACCATATCTCTTTTTATATCCACTTATAAATGAGAAAAATCTTTGTTTATCGATTTCCCCAATTTCATTAAATGACCAGTAAATTGCTGTTTCAATTAAATCATTCATCGGATTTATAAAACCAGCTGATTCCCAGTCGACAAGAACTGGATTATGAAGATTCCACAGAACATTCTTAGGATCTAAATCCCTATGGCTAATTACCATATTTGCTGACAGATATTCCGCTGCATTAGTTGCTGCTGAATTCCAATCTTTGAGATTATCAAGGTTTTCAAAGAGTATCTCAACCCATTCAGAACATTCTTCTTTTCCCTTTTGCAAATAGTAATCCCAATCTGTTATTTGTCTATTATCATCTCTCTCATTTGTTATTTCTAACTCAGAAAAATCAATTTTATGTATATCTGCAAGAATTCCTCCTATTTTTTCGCAATGACTTTTATCGATTTCATCCTGTTTCAAACTTTCACCCTCTATCCAACTAAAAACAAGAAAAAATTGACCATTTACTTTTTGAATGAAGTCACCATGAATTTTTCAGCTGGAAGGGCTGGTACGTTATTTGATACAAAATTAGATATTTTTTCAGAATTTATATAATTTTTCAACGCCGTTGGTCTAATCATTATCTGGGGGTTTAATAGTTTTACTGCATACTTCCCCTCAGTAGTTTCAATGGCATACATTCTATGCAAAAGCCCACCAGAAATGGATTTAGGGTCATTCACTAACTTTCCAAGTAGAGAGGTTTGGCATAAATCCTCAAAGTCCATTTTATAACCTACTTTTCTTCTTTTTATGTCAGCCCTTATTCATCCGACATCTTAAATAAAACTAACTTACACTTACAATGACAGCGGCTCTGAATGATTTCCTTCTTCACTTTTCTTTTCGCAGGAGTCTCGTAGATTCTTGTTTTTGAAGATTTTCCTAACACAGGGTCCTTTCGCCAAGGGCTCATGAATCTCAATCACACTGTTTTTCTGCTCACTAACTGGTCCCGACCGACTGTCTTGCACGATTGGGACTAGAAATGATTCAATCTATCTCGACAGGAGCCACCCTTATTCTATCGCTTGTTGGGAACCAGAGGGGGAACCAGAGGGACAGTCCCCTTGGCTACAAATAGATACATTTTATCCTAAATCTCTTCCCTTTCTCATTGAATAGTTAATCGAGAACGATAATTACGCTGTCATCTAAAAACTTTGTCGTGGTGTACCCTCGAATTTTCAACTGGGTTGGTATAAAAGTGTCTTCTGAAGTTTCATCCCCTATTTCAATTTCATACTTGGTTTGAAAATAACGAGATTGTTCCTTTTGGTTGTATGGATTCCAAAAATAGGAATTCCCTTCTAACTTTTCTCCATTTCTATCAACCCAGACACCCTCGCTGCTCATTCCCCAAGAAGTAGGTTGCCCCCCATTATCATCAACAAAATCAAATTCGAGGCTTTCATATTCTCTGTTTTTCACTAATTCATCTGAAATCATCATTTTTGTTGGATTTCCATATTTCACTTCGTCAATAGAAATAGTACTTCCGCGGAATTCAAATGTTTGCGGAAATTCCTTTGAAAAATTCACCGGAGCAAAGTTCTCCTCTTCGATCAACAGATTCATCGACGCAAAATGTACATTTACCTCATCCGGATTTTCAAAGAACACCGAATCAAAACTTGCCTGATAGGAATTTCCGTCGGAAGTAAAAAACGAACTTCCTCCAAATAAGTCTGGTTCGACTTTCATTTTTTTTGTTTCCAAACTCTCAAAGGAAAGATTATGTATCATTTCATAGCTATTTTGGTTTTCATAACTAAGATGGAGGATGGTTGCTGTTGGAGCGATAGTAAGTTGCTTAAACGTAACAAAAACATCATCTATCTCCGCAACTTGATCCAATTCATGGACTATGGATGCTTGTTTTTTAACAGGAATGTCAAAGCTCCAGTCCCCGTCCAGAAACTCAATATTCTCATAATAAAATCGCCTGGAATCCGTTGACCCTGGCTGTTCATCTACTGCTTTTGCCAACCTTGAGATTCTCAGTTCAACTGGTTCATTATCTGTTTCCAATGGAAAGATACTAAGCTGACCTCTATATACGTTCTTCTCGTCATTATTTATTTCACTTGGGTCACTAGATTGAAAGCTTCCATGAAAAAATTCCTTATTTTCATTCTTTAGATCAAATTCATTCGCTATTCGCACCCCTTCAAATGGAAGAATCTCGTAGCGGTTTTCATCATTCAAACTTTCAACTTCATAAAAAATTAGCGTCTGCACATCATCGGCAATAACACTTTTAATCGTTACTCTAATTCCATTGCTTTCCGTAGTCATATTTAATTCTTCGCCAACCCCATGTTTCAGATAGGTAATCAATTGCTCGTCTTCCTGATGCAGCCAGCCAATCCAAGAATAGTAGAGGTAGGTATAGCCATTTGTAAAGAAACCGAAAAAAAGAACCATCGTCAACAACCCCGTGAATGCAACTCCTATCGTTTTCTGCTTCCTCTTCTTTTTCTTTCTACGATCTTCAACTTTTTGTACCATTTCTCTGACTCTCTGCATAAATCCAGAGGGCAAGCTAAAAATATGGTCTTTGTCCTCTGAAAGAGCGGTGACAACTTCTTGAATAGAGAGCAATGCTTGTTGACAGCTTGGACAATTACGAGCATGCATCTCTAACTTAATCTTTTCCGCCCTATGTAAGGTTCTACCTAAATAATCCATAAACTGCCCTTGAAATTCTGTACAATTTTCCTCTTCTATTACTTTTGCTGACAGGTTAATGAGTAGGTCGACTCCCTTCTTCAAACGAGATTTCACCGTCTCAATAGGGAGTTGAAGGATCTGAGCTACTTCTTCCTGCGGTAATTCAGAAATATAGGTAAGAACAATTGGTTCTTTATAAGTGTTTTCTAATTGAGATAGTGCCGTAAACACCTCTCTATTGGTGTCTTTGGCGAAAATTCCATCCATTTCATGAACTTTCTTTTTTGGTCTATTCTTCGACAACCTTCTGCAGACATCCAGATAAATGGAATTCACTTTTGAGTCCCCATCGAGACTATTCTTTTGACGAGACAACTGATCATGCACCTGTATGATTGCTTCCATAAATGCCGCTTCCAAATCCAGTGGATCTTGCATATAAGTCCAACCGATTTTATAAAATAATCTTTTTCGTTCCTCAAATATATTTACTATGGCACTAAAATTTTGTATTTTTTTATTCCTTATCAAACTAGCATTTGCATCACCTGTCATCACCACTACCTTCCTTCCCTCCATCATCCTTTGACCTCGCTATACCTCTTGAACTTTTAACTCTATTAAGAAGGGATTGTTTAGCAATTTCCTCACTGACTTGTCTTTATTCATCAGAAGAACTATGCAAATCCCCCCTGTTAATTATTTCAAAATTGAGTCAGTTGTACAATTACTTTTTTCAAGATAATGGAGTAAAACCAATAGTAAAAGTGACTGTCACATCCCGAACCGCCTCGATTGTAAAATGATTCTAGTAGATACAGACAACTGTTCTCTTCATACACAATAAAAGACACGACTTCTCTCTAGCTACCTAATAAACAAGATTTTATAAAGTTGTATCACGATAAGCGGCATTAACGCCAATCCATACACATAACCAAATTGGGTTGGTGATAATAACACGACTTCAAACACATCTCGCAGAGGCTCAATCAATAGAACGATTTGTAGTAGGACAATTCCTATGGCCACCGCTCCTAGCAAGTAGAGGTTCGTAAAAATTCCCACTTTAAAAATAGACTGTCTCGAGCGAGCGTTAAAGCCGTGGAACAATCTCGCTAAACATAGGGTTGCAAAGGCCATCGTGCTTGCCGTAATGGCATCTGTTGAAAGCCCGATATAAAAGGCTACCAGCGTCGCGATAGCAATTAAAACCCCTTCTATGGCAAGCCTTGAGACGAATCCTTTGTTAAGTACGGATTCCGACACATCCCGTGGTTCCTCCTTCATAACGTCCTTTTTATGAGGCTCGAGGCCAATTGCAATAGCTGGTAAGCTGTCGGTTAGGAGGTTAATGAACAATAAGTGGACAGGTGCGAAAGGAACAGGTAATCCCCCAATAGAAGCATATAAAACAGATAGTATTCCTGCCGTGTTCCCTGCTAAAAGAAACCGAATGGCGTTCTTAATATTTGTATAAATGCTTCTTCCATTAGCGATGGCTTTTACTATGGTAGAAAAGTTATCATCCGTTAGCACCATAGACGAGGCATCTTTGGCGACCTCTGTTCCAGTAATCCCCATGGCGATCCCAACGTCCGCTTGCTTTAAGGCTGGTCCATCGTTTACTCCATCACCCGTCATGGCCACCACATTCCCTTTGTCCTGCCAGGCTCTAACAATTCGAATTTTATGTTCAGGAGACACACGGGCATACACTGAAATATGTTCTACCCTTTTCTTTAATTCTTCATCATCCATTTTTTCAATCTCAAAGCCTTCAAGCGCTTCGTCACCATCTTGTAAAATACCAATTTGATTAGCAATCGCTGAAGCCGTTATTTTATGGTCACCTGTAATCATCACAGGTCTAATTCCTGCTGTTTTACATTGTTCAACTGCATCTTTGGACTCCTCACGAGGAGGGTCCATCATACTCGTGAGACCAATGAATATTAGGTCGTTTTCATCTTCTGTGCTAATCGATTGTTCATTCGTCACTTCCTTGTAAGCGAAGGCCAATACACGTAATCCGCTTTCTGAGAAGGTTTGATTGGCCTCGTGAATCTGCTCTAAATGCTCATCCGTTATCGTTGTTACCCCTTCAGAAGTAGCCACTTTGACAACACGGTCTAAAAGAACATCTACAGCTCCTTTTGTAAACATAAGTTTTTTTGATTCGATCGTATTAACCGTACTCATCAACTTTCGGTCAGAGTCAAAAGGCAATTCTTTCAATCGTGGATATTCCTCTCGAATATCCATTTCATCCATCCCGTATACATTCTCACCTAAATCTACAAGGGCAATTTCGGTGGGGTCTCCGATCTCCTTTTTTTCTGTCGTTTCAGCATCGTTACATAAGATGTTCATCAGTAAAAATTGTTTCTGCAACGGATTATCAAGCTGAAGAGCATCATCTTCATGAATTTCTCCATCTACATATAGCTTCTGCACGGTCATTTTATTTTGGGTTAGCGTTCCTGTTTTATCAGAACAAATAACCGATATACTTCCTAGGCTCTCAACAGCGTGAAGCTTTCTGATAATCGCATTTTCCTTCGCCATCTTCTGGGTTCCAAATGCAAGAACGATTGTCACAATCGAGCTTAAGGCTTCAGGAATAGCGGCAACAGCTAAAGCAACAGCGAACATGAAAGAATCTGCCATCGTTCTTCCTCGAAATAAATCAATCGCAAAGATGACAATGGCAATAATGATTATGGCAATGGCAAGCTTTTTACCAAATTGGTCCAGGTTAACTTGTAGCGGTGTTTTCTTTTCTTTCGCCGTTTCCATTAAGCTTGCAATTTTACCAATTTCGGTTTTCTCTCCAATTTCGGTTACGGCTATAATTCCTCGACCGTAAGTAACGAAGCTTCCTGAGAACACCGAATTGGTTTTATCCCCGATTGATATATCGTCTTCTTTGATAGGATCGGTCATTTTCGAGATGCTGACGGATTCACCTGTTAAGGAGCTTTCGTTGACTTGTAAGCTGTGGCTTTCGATAATTCGTCCATCCGCGCTTATGTAATCTCCTGCATCTAAATAAAGAATATCTCCAACCGTCACTTCTCTTGAAGGAATCTCTACTTTTTTACCGTTTCTCAGTACTTTTGAAGTAGGGGAGGATAGACTTTTTAAGCTCTTTAGGGATTGCTCGGCTTTAATGTGCTGGACCGTACCTAAAATAGCGTTGATTGTCACAACGACAAGGATGACAATGGTGCTCTCAAATTTCCCTAAAAACGCAGAAAGTAAAGCCGCGATAATTAAGATAATCACAAGAAAATCTTTAAACTGTTCAAAGAAAACTTGAAAGGCACTTTTTCTTTTTTCTTCAGCAAGCTCATTAAAACCGTGTTCTTCTTGTCTGTTCTTAACCTCTGCATCCGTTAATCCTTTTGCTGATACTTGCAGTTTATTTAAGACTTCCTCTGTTGAACTCTTATGGAACTGGTACATTAAAAGGCTCCTTTTCTTAATAGATTGATTTAGGATTAAATAGTATGTTTTTAAGCGTAGTAATCGGATAATTTATTATTTCCTTCTAATTTAGTTTACCCTTACACTGTTTTTAAAACTTCTTTTTCTTTTAGGCTCTTTTCGTATACTTTTTTGCTATTGGCTCAAAGAAAAAACAGGCAGTTAGATTAAGTCTGTATAATTGTGTAAAAACAGAATAGGCCACATCAATTTCTGACTACAATATGATCTACCAGAAAAAAACCATAAGAATATATGTGCCTGATCCCCGCCCCGTTAAAACATTACGTACTAGGGTCAAGCACCGAAATCTCTAGGATACTAATAACTGCAGTAGGTGTGTTTTTAACATTCTACATAAAATTGAATAGGATTCAAAAATTTCTTGGTTTTTGGTTTCTTTCTTAATTGATTCTACAATCATTTTAACTTTCCTTGTTTTAACGATTAACTATTTACTATTATTAAAGGGACAGGTATCAGGAAAAGGACGGTACTATTGCCTTTTTGAAAAAATCAATAGTATCGTCCTTATTGGTGTTTTATACTTGAACTAAATTTTTATCCTAATAATTGAAAAAGGCTGTTTTCGCAAAGTTTGTTGCTTTTCGCACCAGTCTATAAACGTTGATATAGCTTTAAAAGCGGAAGTGGCTGCTCTGCGGCGTCAGGCAAATGAAGAACTCGGAGGTGATGCCTGCATCGCTGGAGGGTGTTTCATTTGACCCCGAGCCGCAAGCCACTGTAGCTGGATCAAGAAAAGCGGAAGTGGCTGCTCTGCGGCGTCAGGCAAATGAAGAACTCGGAGGTGATGCCTGCATCACTGGAGGGTGTTTCATTTGACCACGAGCCGCAAGCCACTGTAGCTGGATCAAGAAAAGCGGAAGTGGCTGCTCTGCGGCGTCAGGCAAATGAAGAACTCGGGGGTGATGCCTGCATCACTGGAGGGTGTTTCATTTGACCACGAGCCGCAAGCCACTGTAGCTGGATCAAGAAAAGCGGAAGTGGCTGCTCTGCGGCGTCAGGCAAATGAAGAACTCGGAGGTGATGCCTGCATCACTGGAGGGTGTTTCATTTGACCACGAGCCGCAAGCCACTGTAGCTGGATCAAGAAAAGCGGAAGTGGCTGCTCTGCGGCGTCAGGCAAATGAAGAACTCGGAGGTGATGCCTGCATCGCTGGAGGGTGTTTCATTTGACCACGAGCCGCAAGCCACTGTAGCTGGATCCGTCTATTTTTAATGGAAATCAACAATGAAATGGGCGATTAAATCAAAAATCAGATGATTAAGCCAGCCTCAATTGATGTTGTTCCTTCTCGTGAAAAGAAGAATGCTTTGACGGACTCTCCAAAAGGAGGATAAGGAATCAAGGATTTCAAGGTATGGAATACAGTTTTACTAAACAACTGGGTAAGGTAACAAGGACAGTAAATCTGTGATTTGCCCCCTTAGTTCAATTTTTAATCAAACGTTCACAGTTCCTTTTTTTGTTGCACTAACCATTTTCATTTGAGCATCTTCTATAGAGTCTAATAAATCTTTCGGATGATCCGCCCTAAATACAACTGAATTAACAAGAGTTTTCTTTCCATAAGAACCTTTCATAACTACTGGCTCTTTCAATGCAATTTCATATTGTGGAGAGTCTATTTTTAATAGGGAATAGTACGTTTTCTCAGTTGTTTTTTCGAATATATCATATTCCTTTGAGGGTTTAATACTTTCGATATCTGCAAGGTCCACCACTATGCTACTTTGGAACCCTAAACGAATTATCAGTGAATCCTGCTTAATAAGATGTGGCAAAAATTTCACTGAATTATATAAGCCTATTATATACAATAAGGCATAAATATTTAGGATTGTAACAATCCAAGCGGCTACAACACTCCACATTTGAAAAAGAAAATGAAAAAATACACTTTCAACAATAATTAAAATTAAAAATAACATCACAACCGTTTTAATCTGTGATTCCTTATGATATGTAAAACTTCCATATGGAATATTTTTTGGCTTTTTAAACCAAATAAATGTGGAGTAATAAATAACACTAAGTTCTGTTAAAACTGCGTTTAAAATAAAACCCTTCCCTAACTTCGGCTTCAATGCTAGTTCAACAACTTCTAGATAATCATAGTATTCATTAGTGTTTATTGACCAGTAACTGATAATACTTTTTATGATACCGTATGCTACGACTACAATCACGCCAATTTCTATAACAGGTAGAAGCCAAACCAAAATATTACTTAAAAATACACTTTGGGAAGGTGGAATAATGATATAGGCTAACCCTAAAGAAATAAGAAAAGATATATAAATCCATAGTTTATGCAAAGACCTTGGTTTAATTAAGAATGTGTAAATAAGTAGCGGTGAAATAAGTATCATAGACAATGTTATACTTATATTCGCTAATTCGTTAACATTCTCTAACCGTAACGTATAATAACTTCCTACAAAGACCATTAGATGTAATACGAGCAATACAGATGACCTTCCCATTACTAAATCCCCCCCTATTGTGGTATGTCAACACTAAATCAAACAACCTCGGGACAATAGGGTACCTTGTCCCATCCTCAGGGGAGGGACAAGGACGTTACCATTGCCGTTATGAACAAATCAAATATAATGTCCTTTTTGGTGTTTTATATTTGAACTAGATTTTCTTCCTACTAATTAATGAACCAATCTACTTTCAGTAACTCCCCTCAAGGGGGTGTGGAAGCTCTTCTAGAAAGTCGTGGAAAATCAGCTTTTTACACATAAGTAATTGATTAAGCCAGACCATTTAAAAATTGGCCTTTCCTATGAAAAGAAGAGTGCTGTGACAGTCTCTCCCGAAGGCACTTTTCGTCGTGTATGTTGTTTTAAGAAGAATTTTTTAATGAAATCGTTCTTTTTGCAAAACAAGACTATCATTTGAAACGAAAAGATGACCCGTTTGTAGCTATTTCAAGGAATCTACGCTGAAATGTAAAGCCACAATCTTTATGAAAGGCTGTTTTCGCAAAGATTGTGGCTTTTCGAATAAAAAGGAATCCCTTGACTTATATGATTTCGTGCTCTTTTCCTAATGAAAAATTCTTCATTTCTAGATAAAAAAGAAGAAATCAATCGAAAAAACCCTACTGCCTGTTTTTTCTTTGTGTCAAGAGCAACAATGTATACGAAAAGAGCCTTATGAAAACAGCCTTTCCAAAGAGAAGCTAGGACATCAATGGATTCTAGGTGTGGTATTTAGTTTTCCTAAACAAATAGATGAGGGAAGGATGAAGGATATAAATGACTTCTTTATTCGGGCGTTACTTAGGGTATTCTCGCCGAACTACAAAACCGATAAGGACAAACTTTTATATAGAACCACCACTAATTAAGCTTATGTAGTGGCTCTTCAATCAGTCGGGCGGGGTAACAGCACCTGTCCCTCCGTCCCCCTAGGAGCTTAACTACCCCTTAATTTCTTTGTTTTATTTAATTTAAAAATGATATAAATGAAAGTTAAAAGGACAAAACCTATTAAAATATAATATTGATATTGTACGATTTGCTCAATCACTTGTTCCCTATCTCCATCATATAACCGTCCAATGCTTAATAATACAAGAGTGGAAGGAGCAATCCCCATCATTGTTAATAACGTATACGTCCCCAGATTCATTTTGGATATTCCGGCTACAAATGGAACCACATTCCCTAAATGTAAAGGACTTGAAATTGCCACACTCCAAATACCATATTTCTGAAACGTTTCTCTCGCTTGAACGATTTTCGCTTGCTTTTGTTTGCTTAAACGCGAGTCCACTGCTTCACCTAATTTATAGCCAAGATAATACGGAAAATAGCTACCGACAGCATAAAGAAAACTTCCAAAAATAGAAATCCAAAGGATATCTAACCATGATAATTCTAAAATAAAGCCAACTGTAGTGATAAAAAACGTACCGATAAACGGAAGTGCACTTCCTTCAATCAGCAACGATAATAATACCCCCGTTATTCCCCACTCTTCTACATGAACTAAAAACAATTCAGCCACTTGTTCACCTCTATCTCTCTAGAAGGATACTTTTAGTATAGTATACATATATCTTTTGCCCCTGTATCCATAGCAAGAACTTTCTCTAAGCCTCTAGATGTAGCTCAAACATTATCTTTTTACCGGTGTAGGGACCAAGGAGACAGTTAATAAATATCGAGCTATTGTTTTCTGTACCGTCCAAAACATCCTCCCTTTCAATGGGGGATTCCGGAACACAATCCCCTTCAAGACTCGCTACAGGTGAATGGCAAGCTTTTATTTGGCAGTAGTCCTACTCGATTTAGCTCGCTCGGACGAGGAACCTGCCCTTACGTCCTCTTTAAAGTAGAAAGGCATATTCCTATAATCTACATGACAAATTCACTTTTTATGAGTTATTTAATCAAAGGATAGTTTTTATAAGTCAACCTAGAATTCACAATGTGTATACTGTAAGGACAAATATCTTTTGGAACATACAGCTGGTAATGAGGTTGCATATAGGATTGGTATGAAAAAGGAAAGGAAAATAGATAAATATATTGAAAAACTGAATGGAAAAAATAAGTTTGAGGTTGTCTTTCACACCTATCCACAATAATTAAAATATGATGAGGTGGAGGTTAGGAGCAAGAAAACCATCACGGTGCTTACTCTTCCTTCACAACCCAGGACTTCACCCAAATAGAATTTGTGCATGCCTGGCACAATAAACAGCCCCGATTGATAAGAATCGTTATGGCAACTCAGAAAGTATTTATTAAATAGAAATCAATATGAGCATACTTCTCGAAATGATCATCGTCTGAAATTTCGTTATTAACCATAAGGCCACGTAACGCTGTGAGTGTAATGGATTGATCTACATCCAAAAACCCTTTACCATTAATATCTATTTTAACATAGGGGACGTTACGAACAAAAAATCTGCTCTTATCCATATGCCAATTGATATCTTTTTTAACCTAGTTGGTTCCTTCTTCATCTTTAGAACCTTCTCGTCCACAGTAATCATTTGCTTTCACCCCTTGTTCGTCTACTATATGGGGTTATATACCTTGAATTCTATATTCTCAACGTTCTTGATTTTTTCGACTTTGTTCAATTAATTTCTGCTTGAAAGTAGCCAGCCTTGCAGCCAAATGAATATCATGGGCAATTTTTTGGTGGGTATTCGTAGATGAAAGCCTAGCCAGATTAATGACTCATCGTCCCCGTTCAACCAATTTATAGCTAGTAGGTAGTTTATATTGGTCAGGGTCATTTTTTTTTGCCATTGTGTAGGCCGAGGAAGGGTCCGTGCTTTTAATACCTTGATGGTTTCAATTAATGACATGAGAATAGACAACTCATTAGAACCTAGCCTTTCAATCCTTCGAACATTGGAGTAATCTGCTTCTTTTTCCTTCTTAAAAAGCCAACAGCTTCACCTGCAACAATTCTATTTTTAGTACTAATAATAGAATTGTTTCTTCTTGAATTTTTGTTAGATAGGAACAGGCTTTACCTAGACTCTAAGTACGAAATGAAGACCCTCTTCCGGAATCAAAAAAAGAAAAATCCAAAAAAATATCTTTTAATATATACTAAATTTCTATGATTGAAATTTTTTCTAAATATTCAATTATCATGTCAGGTCTCTCCTTATGTATTTCATGATCGCTATTCGCTATCACAGGACAGCTGTGTTATTTCAATTTGAATATCTCTCCATACATTTTCATGTAAAACTGCTTCCTTCTCTGGAATGCCATCCTCAATATAAGGTTTAATAGAATCATCTTTGTCCCTAGCTATAACTGTGCGTGAAATATTAGGAAATTCTCTTGATTCCTTAATAATCTCACTATTTTTCCCCAATTAGAGAACTCTTCAGCAATAGTGCAAAAAAAGAAGGCTTTGAAATAAATTCTAGAAAATCGTGAATTTTGTCTATAGCTAAAATGCTGGCATAATCTTTTACCATACCTTTATATAACTCTTGTAATTCCTATTTTGATTTCCCATAATTGTCCTTATTACTTTTTATCATTTGTTCTAAAAAATTTTCTGAATACATAACTGGAAGATTTAGTTTATATACTTCCCGTAAATTATGGTAAGTATAATCGATTAACAGGAGCCCTTTTAATTTCTTCTATCAAATCTTCTAGTTTCATCAATCCTATACTTTTTTCTAAATGGGAAAGGTTTAACAACTTCTTTTAATAATCTTATATATCCTTTAAAACGTACTAATAAAATAGTTTCTTATTTCTTCAATAACGGCTTCAGCATTGTCCCAATGTATCATATGAGTAGTATCTTGTATTTTTTTGATCGTCATTTTAGAATTTTTTTGAACATCCTCTAATAGAGTATTATTAATAATAGTAAACTCTTCTGGTAATGTAGCCACTAATAACAATATATTATCCCCTAATTCTGTATATATTTCTTTAATCGGTGAATTTGCCATAGACTGTATCACTGATCGAACAACTTCAGCATCAACAATAGGCTTCACCTTCCCATTTATTTCTTGAACGTAGTCTTTCGACGCAATTTTCTTAGCATTAGACCAATTTTTATTTGATTTTTCTTCTTCACTGTAAAAGGCTTCAAAATTTGGATATTCAAATTTATTAAAGGAATCTGTTGTATATTGAATTTCCTTCTCGACATCATTAATATTTGGCCATTGCCACTCAGGCTTACCCGCTAATTCATCTACTATTTTATAAAAATCATCCTTGGTAGTATAGCCACCATCAAGTAGTAACGTCTTCATTACACAGGATCCATAATCTTTCATAAAATGAAGAGTGATATCTGCTCCATACGAATGAGCTAATAAGTAAAATTTACCCAAGTTCATTTTATCTGTTACTTTATACAACCATTTTGTCATATTTACCATTTCGTATTCTTTTTCTGTTGCAAACTTCTCACTTTTACCATGTCCAGGGAGATCAATCGAGATTATTGTATAATCTTTTTTTAATTCTTCGCCAATTTCTATGAAGCTCAAGCTTGTATTTCCAAATCCATGTAAACAAACTATTATTGGCGAATAATCCTTATTCCCTCCCCAGACATTATATCTAACACGGTAGTTATCTATTGACAGAAACTTTTCTTTCATAAATATGCACCTCTTTAGGTTAATTGTTTAATTGAGTATCCTCTATATGTTTATGGAATTTTTAAAATGCAGGTTATGGCAATGTTTTTTGAACAGCACCGCGCTTTACATGGAACCAGAGGGACAGTCCCCTTGGTAAGAGACTTCCGGTAAGAGCTGTCGTCTCATGGGTCTGCTCGTAACAAAGCCCACCCACACCCGATAGCAAACCCAAAATAGTTACTCGCTTAGGCGTAAAATAAGAATTCATTTTTAACACTCCCTGCTCCTTTTTCCTTATCATAAAAACAACCACCAAGCCCACGCTTGATGATTGTTTCTTTGCTATATCAATTCATCACCCATTTATCCTTTAAGAATAAAACCCTACCAATCATAAAAATTACAAACATAAAGAGGAGATTACTTCCGAAAGTGATCAAGATGTGCTGATAATCAATCACGCCCATGAACAGTTCTTTAAATTGACTGAACAGGTTCAGAATCGGAATCGCAAAGTGTTGGAAGGACAATTCATTCAGTCCAACATTAGTGATGAACATCCCAGGGAATGCGGCGAGCAACATGATCGGTGTACTGTAGCTTTGGGCTTCTTTGACGGTTTTTCCGATAACGCTTGTGATCATTTGCAAGGATGCGATAAACACGGCGTAGACAATCGTAAGAAGCAGAGCAATTCCAATCACCAGATACATATTGTCTCCAAAGGATAACGCTTCCTTCAGATTTTCCGTCAAAAGATTGATTTCAACAGTAAGGACAATCAGCGTTACAATTCCTGTAATCGCTCCCACAGTTGCAATGGTTAGCCATTTTGCTATGAGAAGCGTGGAGCGATTGACGGGTGTCATTAGTAAGGCCTCCATCGTCTTCTTCTCCTTCTCTCCGGCAAACAGATCAGCTGATGAAGGACCGGTTCCTACCCCTACGGAAATCGCCAAGATTAATGGGACAAGAAAGGCCAGCAGGAACATACTCGTTTCATCTTCTGACATTTCTTTTTCCGTGATGCTAAATGGTTGAATGAGCGAGAGGTCTGTCCCTTGTGCTTCCAGTCTTTCGGCGGTCACTTTTTTTTCAAAGGCAGTAAGCGCATTGGTGGAAACATTCATTAAGTTGCTTGATTTCTGACTGAAAGAGTCGCCAATTATGGTCACATTGGCTTCTTTTCCTTCTTCAATACTACGGTTGAAATCAGCACTCACAATCATGGCAGCAAGCGCTTCTCCTTCTTCAAGCGACTTCTCGGGATCAGAGGACTTCACCAGTTCAATGGTGTCGTAATCTATGAATAAATCACTGACTTCCTTGCTCAAGGATGAATCGACGGCAAGCGCATAGCTTTCTCCCTCATCCTCAGAAACCATATTTTCATAGTAAAACACCAGTCCGCTCATCATGAAAATCGGCAGAAGAACCGTCAGTATAAGCGTTCTCCGGTCACGAAAACTGTCTTTCAATTCTTTCAGATAGATATTAAGAAGCAAAGTGTTCATCCCCTCTCACTAATTTACTCATGAAGATATAATTCAAGTCGCGACTCTTTTCTGTTTGGTAAAGGTGTTCTATGTCCCCGTGATATACCAATTCTCCCTTATGCATCATCGCTACCTTGTCACACCGCATCCAAACCTCTTCCATAATATGACTAGAAAATACAATTGTCTTTCCTTCGCGCTTAAGCTGATGAACGAGCTGGCGGAAGACATTGGAAGACGTGATATCAAGGCCTGTCGTTGGTTCATCGAACAGGATAATATCTGGATTATGAATCAAGGTTCTCGAAATGGCGACCTTTTGGCGCATTCCTTTCGAGAAGCCACTGACTTTCCGGTCAAGATAATCCCTCATGCCGAACATTCTCGACAAGTCATCGATGCGTACCTTCGTCTCATGCTTGCTTAATCCATATAATCGTGCGAAATATTGAAGATTCTCTCTAGCCGTCAAACGATCATAAAGTCCTGTTTCCCCTCCGAATAATACACCGATTTTCGTCTTGATCTCGTTTGGATTCTTAATGGTGTCGTATCCTGCAACTTCAACAGACCCTTCAGTTGGGATTAAGAGTGTCGCAATCGTTCGAAGAAGAGTAGTCTTCCCAGCACCATTTTCACCGAGTAACCCAACCACATCGCCCTTATTTACGGAAAAAGAGATATGCTTTAATGCCTTGACATACTTTTTCCTATCCTTAAACGACCACCCGCTAAAGCAGGTGGATTTAGACATAAATGTCACCGACTAAAGTCGCAATTCAAGACTCAAGTCTTCTCAAAGTACCTAAGCTGAAGCATACTGAATTTGACTAAACTCACTCCTCAATCTTGAATATATCGTCTTTTCCATCACCAAACTGGTTGGCTATATAGTTTCGAATGATTTCTTCTGTTACCGTTCCAACTGTTGCGCAGAAATATCCTCTCGCCCATAGATGTTGTCCCCAAAATCTCTTCTTTAATTCAGGAAACTCATCCTGGAGGAGTCTTGATGATCGTCCTTTCAAGTACTGCATTATTTTACTTGGTGCTAGGCTTGGAGGACAAGATAGCAATAAGTGGATATGATCTTTCCCCACACTCCCTTGCAAAATCGTGATTCCTCTTGCTTCGCAGCCTTGCCTTATTAATTCTCTTGTTCTTTTGGCAATTGGTCCATGTAGAACTTTATATCTATATTTCGTAACCCATATAACATGATATTTTATATCAAATACCGCATGACTACTTTTTTGATAACCGTCCATACTCTCACCTCTATCGTAGTATGGACATTTAAAGACAAGGCTAAAAGCGGATACCGTCTAAAGACGGTGGAGTTAGACCACGCATTTGTAAATTAAATGGAAGGATATAGACTTCATCAATTACACAATAAGTATCACTAAGACATATTACAATCCAAACAATAATGCCATTGAGTATCAATTAGTCCCACCCAAAACCCGAAAGTCACGACGAAAAATTGTAGTTGATTCAGAGGTTATTCAAGCTTTAAAAAAGCATAAAGAAGTTCAGAACAAAGTGATAGAACGATTAGGTGATGATTACTACAATCAAAATTTTATTTTTGGAAAAATGGAACGACACTTTGGTTATCCTATTGTAGTAAAAAATGTGCGAGACCGAATGAAAAGACTGCTTAGAATAGCCAAACTAAATGGTGATTTGACTCCTCACAGTTTAAGACACACACATACGTCACTCCTTGCCGAAGCACGTGTCTCACTGGAACAAATCATGGACAGGCTTGGTCATACTGACGACCAAATCACAAAGAATGTGTACCTTCACGTAACCGAAGAAATGAAAAAAGAAGCCTCTCAAAAGTTCAGTGAACTCATGAGAAGCCTCCGTTAATATCCTCAATGTTAGTAAAATGTTAGCAAACCACTCTCACCTTACCAACAGATCCTTATCTATCAAGGGTTGAGGGCACAGATTACATCATGCCGCCCATTCCACCCATGCCGCCCATACCTGACATATCAGGCATGCCAGCACCGCCGCCTTCTTCAGGAATGTCTGCTACTACTGCTTCAGTAGTTAAGAACATTGCTGCTACAGAGGCTGCGTTTTGTAGAGCTGAACGTGTTACTTTTGTTGGATCCACGATTCCGGCTTCGATCATGTTGACCCAGTCGCCAGTAGCTGCATTATAACCAATACCTGCTTCTTCGCGTTTTAGACGATCTACGATGATTGATCCTTCTAAACCAGCGTTGTGTGCGATTTGACGGATTGGTTCTTCTAGAGCGCGTAGAACGATGTTGATACCTGTTGATACGTCGCCTTCAGCTTCAATCGCTGCTACTTTTGTATAGACGTTTACTAGGGCTGTACCACCACCAGAAACAATACCTTCTTCAACTGCTGCACGAGTAGAGTTTAGGGCGTCTTCGATACGAAGCTTACGTTCTTTAAGTTCCGTTTCAGTCGCTGCTCCTACTTTAACTACCGCTACGCCACCAGCTAATTTAGCTAGACGTTCTTGTAATTTTTCTTTATCAAATTCAGAAGTTGTTTCTTCTAATTGGGCACGGATTTGGTTCACGCGTGCGGCAATTTTCGCTGTGTCTCCAGCACCTTCAACAACCGTAGTGTTTTCTTTTGAAACAACGATTTTTGCAGCGCGTCCAAGAGAATCGATAGAAGTTGATTTCAGGTCAAGACCTAGGTCCTCTGTAATCACTTCTCCACCTGTTAAGACAGCAAGGTCTTCAAGCATGGCTTTACGACGGTCACCGAAGCCAGGAGCTTTAACTGCTACTGCATTGAATGTTCCGCGAAGCTTGTTTACCACTAATGTCGCAAGCGCTTCTCCTTCAACATCTTCAGCTACTAGTAGCAATGGCTTACCTTGTTGAACCACTTGCTCAAGTACTGGTAGGATTTCTTGAATGTTGGTAATCTTTTTATCTGTAATTAAGATATAAGGATTTTCAAGAATTGCTTCCATTTTATCGGAATCAGTTACCATGTACGGAGACGCATATCCACGATCGAATTGCATACCTTCTACTACATCAAGCTCTGTTGAGAATCCTTTTGATTCTTCAATAGTGATAACGCCGTCGTTGCCAACGCGTTCCATTGCTTCTGCAATCAATTGGCCAACTTCTTCGTCCGCTGCTGAGATTGCCGCAACTTGAGCAATAGACTCTTTGCCTTCGATTGGTTTAGAGATGTTTTTCAACTCTTCAATCGCAGCTTTTGTCGCTTTTTCAATTCCTTTACGAATGCCAACAGGGTTTGCTCCCGCTGTTACGTTTTTCAAACCTTCACGAATCATTGCTTGCGCAAGAACTGTAGCGGTAGTTGTACCGTCACCGGCGATTTCATTCGTTTTGCTTGCTACTTCAGCAACAAGCTTTGCACCCATGTTTTCAAATGCATCTTCAAGCTCGATTTCTTTAGCAATTGTCACACCATCATTAGTGATTAGTGGAGAACCGAATTTTTTCTCAAGAACGACGTTACGTCCTTTTGGTCCAAGCGTTACTTTTACTGCATCTGCAAGTTGATCTACACCACGAAGCATAGAACGACGTGCTTCTTCACTAAATTTAATTTCTTTAGCCATATTAAAAAGACCTCCTTGAATTTGAATTCCTTTGTATGTGAAAAGGGAAAATTATTTACTTAGAATTGCAAGAATATCATTTTCACGAAGAACAAGATATTCAGTAGCTTCATACTTCACTTCTGTACCTGCGTATTTTGAGAAGAGAATACGTTCGCCGACAGCAACCTCTGGAGCTACACGCTCACCGCTATCAAGTACGCGACCTGTTCCTATTGCTACGACAACACCTTCTTGTGGCTTTTCTTTCGCAGAGTCTGGTAGAACAATCCCGCTAACCGTTTTTTCTTCCGTTTCAACTAGCTCAATTACGACGCGATCACCTAGTGGTTTTAACAAGTGAAACAACCTCCTCAATAAATATGTAGTCATGATAATTAGCACTCACCTCTTTAGAGTGCTAACACAATTAATATAATAAAGAATTCACTTTTCTTTTGCAAGCATCAAGCCTTATTTTTTTCTAAAAAGGTTCGACAAAAATCACTCCATGTTTTGTCATTTTTCGCAAACCCACTTCTTCCAGCTTTACCATTTGAACAGTCATCATTTTATTAGTAGAATGGATAAATGATTATGATCAACTTTCTAAAGGAGAACTTACATGAATAAACGATATGGCTATATCCTAATCATCTACATAGTCATGCAACTTTCTACCTCTATCGCCGTTCCGCTTATTTATAAGCTCGGACTGAATTCCTTTGGTGTAGAAGATAAAGAAAAGATGCTCTATTTAGCTGCGGGGTACTGGCTATTTATTAGCTTTACACTCACCCTTATCATTGTACTTTTTTTATTACGAAAAAGCGAAAGATATGAGGACTTTGGCCAACAGCATTCAATTCCACTCTCCATTTCTTGGGGTGTGGGCGGAATATTTCTCGCCTTTTTAGCACAGGCCCTCGCTATTACTGTTGAATCTTTTCTCGGAATCGAACCTGGATCGGAAAATACAGCGACAGCGATGAAAATCATCTCACTTGTGCCAATTGCGTTAATTGCTTCCTCGGTCGCCGGACCAATTTTAGAAGAAATTGTTTTTCGACAAATCCTATTTGGGGCACTCTATAAGCGAATGCCATTTCTGGCCGCTGGTTTCTTAAGTTCCCTTCTATTTGGACTGGCTCATCGCGAATTATCCCATATTCTGTTATATACGACGATGGGCTTTACGTTTGCTTTTCTGTATGTGCATACGAAAAGAATTATTGTTCCCATCATCGCTCACGTTGGCATGAATACACTCGTTGCGCTCATTCAATTTTATCCTGCAATTATGAAAAAAGTAAGCGCACAAGTCGCACTATTTATTCACTGGATAGGGTAATCACGCTCTTTTTAAACATATATATTGAAGATTTTTTTCTTTTCGTCTATTTTTGAACAAAATCAATACCAGAATAGAGAACTCCTTCGAAAATGAACTTCAATAGCTACAATAATGTACACGAATAGGGCAAGGACTCTATAGGATTAGGAGGACGTTTTTATGAGAAAATCACCTTTGTTTACTGGTATCATTTACACCTTACTCGGAATTCTATTTACGTATTTTTCAATCCAAAATGTTGTGACTCATGGCTGGGGATTTTTCACTTATCTTCTCATTTTCCTAGCAACATTGGATTTAGGTTCAGGACTTCGGATGATTAACATCCACATTAAATTAAAAACGATGCAAAAAAAATAGACCCAATGGGTCTATTTTTTTATTCTTCCATTTCTCTTTTCTGTTCTGCAAGCAAAGCTTTTTTATAACCAATTTTACATATACCTAAACTGATTTCATATAAAACAAAAAGTGGTAGAGTAACGAGTAAATGAGACATAATATCTGGTGGTGTGATCATTGCGGCAATCACAAATAGACCAAAGTAAGCATACACCCTCATTTTCGACATCAACATTGGTGTAATAATCCCTAACCTTGTTAAAAACAACATAATGACAGGGAGCTGAAACAGAAATCCGAACGGAATGGTAATTTGAAAAAGAAATTGAAAATACTCATTGATGCCAATTTCCTGTTCAATTTCTAGATTCACAGACAAATTCAACATAAAGTCGACTACAAATGGAAATAAAATAAAATACGAAAAAGCTAATCCACCAAGAAACAAGATCACCGTTACCGGAATGTAACTCAACGTGACACGTCGTTCTTTTTCATATAATCCCGGGGACACAAAGGACCATAATTGAAAAAGAATTAACGGGAGCGCCATTAATAATGACAAGAATATTATTACTTGGATGTAAATCTTTAATGGATCCGTTAACCGAAACGCATTCATCGTTATTTCTTTCGCTTCATCCGCATTCTGCAAGTAAACAATCAACGGTTCGGCGAGAAAAAAGCTTGCGATAATCGCAAACAAGAAGAAAACGACCACAATGAGAAGCCGTTTTCTTAATTCATCTATATGTTCATAAACAGTCATATCATTTCGACTCATCGTCAATCACCTAACATTTACTTAGCATCATTTTTGTCTTTGTCTTCGTCATCCGCTAAGCCTTTTGTGGCATTTTTGAATTCGCGCAACGTACTTCCCATTGCTTTCCCTAGTTCTGGTAACTTTTTGGGACCGAAAATTAATAGTGCAACTACTGCTATTGCTACAAGACTACCTGGACCTGGCATTACGCTACACCTCCTCAGTACTATATTACATCATTTTACCCCTAAATCCTAATTTCTTAAAGCCCTTCTTGTGACGTTTCCGTGTCCTTAGTAGAATAGTTCTTCAAGAAATAAACTAGCGACTGCAATTCAACCGCTAAATCAATATGATGGATTCGAATAGACGAAGGAACATTTAACCGTGCCGGCGTGAAATTCAAAATCCCTTTCACATTCGCACTCACTAAGCGATCCGTTATCGTTTGAGCAACAGGAGCGGGTACGGTCAAAATAACCACCTCTATGTTGCTTTCCTTGATTTTCTCTTCTAAATCGTCTAAAGCATAAATCGGTACGTCACCTATACTCATGCCCACTTTATCAGGATTCACTTCAAAGGCCATCTCAATTTTCGTGTTATTATTTTTCAAAAAATTATAGTGAAGAAAAGCTGTGCCTAAGTTTCCTACTCCAATTAATCCAACCTTGGTGACTTCATCCTGGTTTAGTGTTTTACTAAAAAAGCTTAGCAAATAGTTCACATTATAACCATAGCCTTTTTTCCCAAGTGCACCAAAATAAGAAAAGTCTCTTCTAATCGTAGCCGAATCTACTTTTACGGCCTCACTTAATTCTTTCGAGGACACTCTTTGTTTACCTGAAGAATGTAAGTTTTGAATAAACCGATAATATAGAGGCAAGCGTTTTGCGGTAGCTTGCGGTATTTTCATTGTGTCTTGATTCATTTCTAATCCCTCTCTATTTTTGAGCCAATCATCTCTCGATTTTTCTATTTAATAGAGCTTTCGGCTCATTTTGTATTGAATCCTATTTTCGGAAACGCTTCCATTAATCTCGAACTAGCTGTTTAGATTCCTCTTGGTCGGAAATATATCACTTTTCTTTGCAGATGAATCAATTTTAATTAAAGGCATGCCTGATGTAGACATTCTCCTCTTCATTCATTATCATACACTATTTCGTCAAGATTGTCTGTTACCTTTTTCACAAGTCCTGCTATTGCTCAACTTGTTTTAAGTGCGATACACTGTTTGTATAAGACTCTTTTCTTATATATTGTGACTCTTTCGTTTATTTTTCGATGGAATCCTCGATTTTGCTGTTGAAACCTATCAAAAATAGTCGATAAGATGAAGTAAAACCTTCCGCATTTTATAGTACAGTTCGCTAGTAAAGCTGATTGGTTTCTTACTGGAAACTAAATTACTCGGACACTTGAAGAGTTACTGACCAGTTTAAACGAGATGAATGAGGTGAATATATGATTTTATTACAAGTCAATAATGTAACAAAGTACTTCGGGGCAGAAATGATTTTATCAAATATTAAACTAGAACTGAAATCTAAAGATCGAATTGCACTTGTAGGTAGAAATGGTGCTGGAAAGTCAACTTTACTAAAAATCATCTCCAATCAACTTTCCTTTGATTCAGGAGAAATAATAAAACCAAAACATGTGACCATGGGCTATTTAGCTCAGCATACAGGACTGGAATCCAGTCTATCGATTTGGGACGAGATGCTATCTGTATTTGAGCATGTTTTACAACATGAAGCGGATTTACGCAAATTAGAGCTTGAGATGGCTTCACCAGATATTTATGAAAACACAGAGGCTTATGAACGGACACTATCCGAATATGATCGCTTAACGGTGAAATTTAAGGATTTAGGCGGCTATCAGTATGAATCGGATATTCGCTCTATTCTCCACGGATTGAATTTTGCTAACTTTGATTATTCTACCAAAATCTCCACATTAAGTGGCGGACAAAAAACGAGACTAGCTTTGGCTAAACTTCTCTTAACAAAACCTGATTTACTCATCCTAGATGAGCCCACTAACCATTTAGATATTGAAACACTCTCTTGGCTAGAGCAATATTTACAGGGCTATTCAGGTTCCATCTTGATTGTCTCTCATGATCGCTATTTTTTAGATAAAGTCGTCAATCATGTTTATGAAGTATCACGGAGAAACACAAAGAAATATCACGGCAATTATAGTGATTATTTACAAAAGAAAGCCGACGACTATGAACGCGAGAGTAAGCAATTTGAAAGACAGCAAGCTGAAGTAGCTCGTTTGCAAGATTTCATTCAAAAAAACATTGCCCGAGCTTCCACTACAAAAATGGCACAAAGCAGGCGAAAAAAACTCGAGCGAATGGACCTCATGTCTCAACCGCTTGGTGATGAAAAATCTGCCCATTTTTCTTTTGAAATTGAACGGCAAAGTGGGAATGATGTTTTAAAAGTTCAAGATTTAACAATAGGTTATCACCAAGAACCAATTTCTTCAAATATTAAATTTCAGGCTTCAAGAGGAGATAGTATTGCCTTAGTTGGTCCAAACGGAGTCGGGAAGTCTACCTTAATCAAGACACTAGTGGGAAAACTTCCATCCCTTTCTGGCAACTACCACTTTGGAGCGAACGTCAAGATTGGCTATTATGATCAAGAACAAGCCGAGCTAACTTCCAATAAAACCGTGATTCATGAACTGTGGGATGATTACTCGATGAAGACGGAAAAGGAAATCCGAACTGTTCTGGGCAATTTCTTATTTTCAGGAGATGATGTACTCAAGTCTGTTTCAACTCTAAGTGGTGGCGAAAAAGCCCGATTAGCTCTTGCTAAGATGATGTTAGAAAAATCAAATGTACTTATTCTAGATGAGCCAACAAATCATCTTGATCTTGATAGCAAAGAAGTTCTTGAAAATGCATTAATTCATTACCCAGGTACGATCTTATTCGTTTCCCATGATCGCTACTTCATCAATCGTATCGCAACAAAAGTTCTTGAATTATCCACAACAGAAGCCAAAGAATATCTTGGTGACTATGATTATTACGTCCATAAAAAGGAAGAAATGATCGAGCTTGCTTTATTGGAAGAAAAAGAACGTGGTGCATCCATCGTTACGCCTCAGATTGACACAAAGGAAAACCACCGAATGGATAAAGAGGCAAAGAAACTAGAACGTCAACGAATACGAAGAATTGAAGAAATCGAAGAATATATAGAAAAGCTTGAAAATGAGATTGAAGAAAAAGAAGCCATGCTATTTGATTCTGACATCTATCAGAACGCTGAAAAAGTGAAGCAGTTAAATGATGATGTTCTTGCAGCTCAAAAAACATATAATGACCTTTTAGAAGAATGGGAACAACTCCAAACATAGCCTTTCCCCTGCCCACGCAGGGGATGTTTTTTTAAAATAATATTCACATTTTTATCCACAACCAAAACCTTTATACTAATATAATCACAGGACTTTTCCACATTATCCACATTTTTTTATTGTTTTATCCACAAAATCATCCAAAAAGTAAGCGGTTTTATTATATGTTGCTCACAAGATATACAAAGTTATTAACAACTTATCCACAGTCTGTGTACAAAACAGACGTTCTACTTCCTCTTCTTCCTCAAAAATTGGTTATCCACAAAGTAAAGCATTGACCTTGACCTATCGGTGATAAGCGTATAATCAGAACTGATCATCGGCGTTTGCCTCGTTTTTGCGCTTAGCTTATGATCACTGTAATGAAGACTCATTCTTTACACAGCCTCTACATTTCACCTCACAGCATTATTTAACCTCTCTCCTTCACATCAACATACACACAAGTTTCCTGTTCCTTTGACAAGAGTCACTAGCGAGAAAAAGAAGCGAAGACCCCATTATACATAGGTTCTTCGCTTCTTTAATTTTCTGTATATTAATAAAAATCTTCAGTCCATAGAGAAGTAATTATTTTTTCAATGCTCTCAAATAAAATGTGCTTTATAACTCTAATCCAGGGTTTCCATTCATCGCTAGATTACCTCTTTTTCCTTGCTGATACATAACAGTCCCTACAGCCCCAATCATTGCGGCATTATCTGTACACAATGAAAGAGGAGGAATGACAAGTTCTACTTCTGGCAATTCGTTAAAGGTTTCTTCTAAGCGACTTCTTAACCCCTTATTTGCAGCTACTCCACCAGCAAGAAGAAGTTGCTGAACTCCATATTCCTTTGTTGCCCGAACTGCTTTAGTGACCAATACATCAATCACACTTTCTTGAAAACTAGCCGATAAATCTTCTGGAGAGATTTTCTCTCCTTTTTGAGCAGCATTATGAAGGGTATTGATGACAGCTGATTTTAGTCCACTAAAACTAAAATCATATGAACCCTCTTCTAACCAAGCTCGAGGCAGCTTAATCGAAGGAGTACCTAATTGGGCTAATCGATCAATATGTGGACCTCCTGGATAAGGAAGTTTAAGCGTTCTTGCCACTTTATCATAAGCTTCTCCTGCTGCGTCATCCCTTGTTTCCCCAATAACGTCAAATGAACCATGTTCCTTCATATATACCAGTTCTGTATGACCTCCAGAAACTACAAGCGAAAGAAGTGGGAATTCCATCTCTTTCACAAGACGATTAGCATAAATATGACCAGAAATGTGATGGACACCAATGATTGGAATATTATGCGCAAAAGCAATCGCTTTCGCTGCGTTTACTCCTATTAATAGTGCACCCACGAGCCCAGGTCCTTCTGTTACCGCTATTGCATCAATATCACTAAATGTCATATTGGCTTCCTTTAGCGTTTCCTCAAGTACAAGCGTGATCTCTTCAACATGATGTCTCGAAGCAATTTCAGGAACAACTCCACCAAAACGTTTATGACTCTCAATTTGAGAAGCTACTACGTTGGCGATGATCTCTGTTCCATTTTTTATTATGGCAGCGGCCGTTTCGTCACAGCTTGTTTCAATTCCTAATACAATTACATCTTTACTCATCTAATTTCACCCACATTACTAAAGCATCCTCTTGATTATCACTATAATAATTTTTTCGGATGCCGCCATTTTCAAATCCTAATTTCCTATAAAGTCCTTGAGCTGGCGTATTGCTCAATCGTACCTCTAATGTCATCGAAGTCGCACCATGTGAAATAGCATACTCCATCACAAATGTTAATAAAGCTTCTCCTAACTTCCATCCTCGACATTCAGGAAGAATCGCGATATTGGTGATATGCACTTCATCTACTACGAACCACATCCCACAATACCCAATAATTTTTTCATCGTTTTCCAGCACAAAATACTTAGCAAATTTATTATGTAGCAACTCGCTGTAAAAAGCCTCTTCTTTCCAAGGTACAGAAAAAGAAGCTAGTTCAACATCCATGACTCTCGGGACATCTTCAATTTCCATTAATCGAAATAAACTATTTTTTATTGATATCATGAATAAACCCTCGTTGGTTGGTTTGTGCCTCTAACCACTTCACTTCAGCTTCTGCTAATCGAATATAATTAGGTACAAGAGAATGAGTGTCTTCTTCTTGTTTATTCATCCCTAATATCCCTAATTCAGATGGTCTAGGATTTTGCTCTGTTAGCTCATTAAATACCGCTTGGTCCCCTAAAATAGATTGAATGGATTTTTTATGCAAGCTGACGTCATTCCCAACAAACAACACAGGCTGGTTCTTTTCTTTTAATTCCATTAGCCAATCAACAGCCAATACATTACAGTCCAAAGCCACTTCAGCTTGTTGCCCGCTATGATACGAATATAAGCCCGTGTATATTTGCCCTCTTCTCGCATCAACTAACGGACATATATACCCATTAAAATAACGCCCAACAGACGACATTACGGCTAAACTGGAAACACCCACAATTGGTATCTTCAACGACCAAGCAAGCGTCTTAGCAATCGTCACTCCAATGCGAACACCCGTATAGGAACCTGGGCCCTTCGCCACGACAATCTTTTCTAGCTCTTTTGGTGTCCAATCACACTCTTTTAATAAATGTTCAATGGCAGGCATAGCTCGAACAGAGTGATTCTTTTTTATATAAGTGATATATTCCCCAACAATCGTATCCTCTGTCATTAAACTTACACCTAGTGGATAGTTAGATGTATCTATGGCTAATATTTTCATGAAAATAACTCCTTACATAAGTTCTCGTAGCGATTACCGCGTGGGGAAAGTACAATTTTCCTTTCGTCAACTCCCTGATGAAACAAGGAAATATCCAAGCGTTCTGTTGGTAACTGATCCTGAATCAAATGAGCCCACTCTATAACCGTTACGCCAGAACCACTAAAGTATTCTTCAAATCCTAAATCCTCGAAGCTATCTTCCACACGATACACGTCCATATGGTATAAAGGTAGTCGTCCCTCGTATTCTTTAATAATCGTAAAGGTCGGACTGTTGACGGTTCTTTTTATATCTAATCCCTTGGCTAATCCTTTTGTAAAGGTTGTTTTCCCAGCCCCTAGATCCCCTTCTAATGTAAGAACAGCTCCGGGTTCTAACATTTTGGCAATATTGTAGGCTAGTTGCTGCGTTTCTTCATACCCTCGAGAAACTAATTCAATTGTATTCATATTCTTATACTCCTTCTCTAAGAATAGCACTGAACGCTAAAATTCTATATTACTCGTTCCATTCCATCCAAAAGAATTGGCCCAGCTTTTTTGTATGATCGCTCTAACTGCGTCTATGAAAATAAAGTTTTATTTAAGAAAGAGTCTTTTGCTAGACATTGTTGCTATTTAGTCTGATTCTTAACTGAATGCTCCATTCAGGTATGAATTTCGTACAAGAATAGACAAAAAGCTGCTCCAAAAGGTAGCATTTTTTGCCAAAAGCTATTCTCGTAAAGAATGTTACTTTTCAAATCGGAATGTAGCCCTTGACATGTATGACTTAGTGTTCTTTTCCAAAGGCAAGGGACTAACCTATGAAGTAGCTTTCCCTTATGATCGCTCGGGTTATGTTTTTGACACTTCATCTATCTCCTCTAAATTCATACTTTCTATTTCTTAAAAAAATCCTTAGGATAAGCATATCCTAAGGATCTATCTTTTATATGTAGTCTAACCTATTCCATCTAAATCAGCAAAAATCTCCATAAATAAAAAAAAGAAACTACAGTTTGTAATTTCAAAAATGGCGGTCCGGACGGGACTCGAACCCGCGACCTCCTGCGTGACAGGCAGGCATTCTAACCAACTGAACTACCGGACCAAAGTTTTTTTCTTTAGCAAAATAACTATCATTAATTTGCTTTAGCAAAACAAGTAACATTAATTTGCTTTAGAGAGTATACCGATCGATAACCAATAATAAATATTATCAACCATCCTCAATTATTCACTTCAGCAAAAAATAATGTATTGCGGGGGCAGGATTTGAACCTGCGACCTTCGGGTTATGAGCCCGACGAGCTACCGAACTGCTCCACCCCGCGTCGATAAGAGTGTTACTTTTACTATTCATGTTTTCAAAAAAATCATTCAATTTGATGGCACTCATTATATTATAGCATAGATATTATTTTTTGTCTATCTATTTTTAAAAATAATATGCATGGCGACGTCCTACTCTCACAGGGGGAAACCCCCAACTACCATCGGCGCTGAAGAGCTTAACTTCCGTGTTCGGTATGGGAACGGGTGTGACCTCTTCGCTAATGCCACCATACATATTTTCTAAAAGACAATACTTATTATATCATCTTTCAAAATGTTTTTCAAGAGTTTTTTTAAATTACACTCTCAAAACTAGATAAAGGTTGATGAAGTTAGTGAGTAATCACCACTTATTGTGTTTGGTTAAGTCCTCGATCGATTAGTATTCGTCAGCTCCACATGTCACCACGCTTCCACCTCGAACCTATCAACCTGATCATCTTTCAGGGATCTTACTAGCTTGCGCT
>NZ_JAYKTS010000037.1 GCF_037024155.1 Bacillus sp. 2205SS5-2 | reverse complement strand
GGTAGATATCCAAAAATCAAAACCAGCTTAAATCAAGTAATGGTGCCATAGCCAATCTTTAAAAATGGTCATTCCATTTTAGGGAGGGTGCTTTTTTGTGTCAAAATCAGCATCAAAACCCATTTTCGTATAAAAAGAGCCTATTGAAATTGCATTGCTTTGTTCGGAGCAAATTACCTTTAAGAATTCGCGAAGTATTCCACGTTCTTACGTGAAAATAGCTTAATTCCAGCTTTTTTCGAATGTTTAAGAAATAGGCGGATTTAGCAACCTTTGTCGCTTTTCGTAGCAGTGTAAAACCTGTATTATTGCTTTGTTTCGGAGTGTTTTCCGTCTATTTTTGATGAAGATCAACAGGAAAATGGAGGATGTAATCAAAAATCAGCTAAGGTAGCCACACTGTGTACGAAAAGAGCGTTTCGAAAGAAAATTGTTTTTTTGAAGCAATATATAGACCGAAAAAAACGAAATACTATTAAAACGAAAAATACCTAAAAAAAAGAAAGGAGACTTATTATGAGCGAAAATACCCTTCTTGATAGATCTTGAAAATATTAGTAACCGGAGGAGCAGGCTTTATCGGCTCACATGTGGTAGAAGCATTATTAAAAGAAGGTCATACACCGGTCGTATTAGATGATTTATCCAATAGCAAACTAGTTAATCTTCCTCATCATGTAACCGTTTATCGGACCGATTTATTATCAAATAAAGTGGAGAAAGTTTTTAAAAAAGAACAACCAGAAATTGTGATCCATATGGCGGCTCAAATTAGTATCACTAAATCTATTGCTGATCCAACAGAAGATGCGGCAATCAATGTACTTGGAACAATCAAGCTACTAAGCTATTGCATCAAGTATGATGTCAAAAAAATCATCTTCTCCTCTTCTAGCGCAGTCTATGGAGAAACGAGCGACAATCCCATTCATGAAAAGACCTTAACCCAGCCGATTTCCTTCTACGGAACGTCAAAATTAGTATCGGAATCGTATATTCAGCTATTTGAAAAGCTCTATAAGCTGCCATACACTATTTTGCGCTATGCCAATGTCTATGGTCCTCGCCAAAAATCAGACGGAGAAGGTGGTGTGATTAGCATCTTCATCAACAACATCCTTGAAGGAAAATCACCCACTATTTACGGAGATGGGCTCCAAACAAGAGATTTTGTTTTTGTCGAAGATATTGCAAATGCCAACCTACTCGCCCTCCACCACGGAGAGAATGAAATCTTAAATATTGGCACCACCTCAGCTACCTCTATCCTTCAACTCCACACACTAATCACACAGCTACTCCACTCTAGTCTAACACCTGCGTTCGAACCAATGAGAGACGGCGATATCTTCCATAGTCAACTGAACCACGATAAAGCCAAACAAGCGCTACATTGGGAGCCAAAAGTTAGTTTAGCGACAGGAATTGAAAAGACGATTGCATTTTTCGATTGAATTGACTTTTGAAAAGTGAATTATTCATGCAGTCTTTATGAATGATCAGCTGTTGGTTTGGAATAATGGATGATATAAAAACTACTATTATCAAGAATAGAAAGAAGGCATTTTGAAAATAGTTGATCAAAGTGTCCTCTTTCTTTTCTTGATGATTAAGTGTAAATTCATGCATTTTTAGCTTTATAAATTGAACTATAGAATACATTCAGAACAGTTAATTCCAGGGATTTTCCAAGTTCATTCAGCATAAGGTTTCCAGTCGGATAAACACCGTTGCTTTTTTGAATGCATGAAAATGTACTGCGGTAGATGGATTGAAAGTGGTAATCCTTTGGTTGAACGTCTTTCCATGCAGATGGCTATGCATGGTTTGAAGGCGTACATGCCTTCAACGAGAGATAGATGAACATTCTTCTAAATCCATGGTTTTGTTAGGCTATGTTCGTATATTTTGTTGCTACTGGCACAAAAAAGGCAATAAGGTTTTTCGTTTAAATTCCTATTTTTTGTATAAATGAAACATTTCTCATTTTTAAAAAAGCATGAAGTCATACAAGTCAAGGGTTTTATTCCAATCCGAAAGCTACATTTTATGTGAAAAACAACCTTTTGCTCAAACTTAACGGACCTATCCTTGAGGAAGCTTACCTCTCATCCCGCAGAAACCAACAGCACAAGTTAGTAAAGCTAAATCAAAAAGAAAATCTTCAGGTCAAATTATATAGATAAAATATGATAAGATACACATACCAAGCCACTAAGGAGAATAATCATGAAAAAGACAATCGACCATATCGGCGTGGCTGTTCGAAGCCTTGAAGATGCCATTCACTTTTATGAAAATGTACTTGGTGCGAAACTGATTGATCGGTACAGAAGTGATGCCAAGGGCGTCGAAAGCGAAATTGCGATCATGGAGGTGAATGAAGCCAGAACTGAACTATTGGCCCCCACCAATAATGACACTTCCCCCATCGCTCGATTTATCAAGCAAAAAGGAAAAGGTGTACATCATATCGCGTATCGGGTAGATGACTTAGATCTTGCTTTAATAGAACTGGAACAACAAGGAATACGCACTTTACCGGATAGCCTCCGGATAAACAAACATGGCAGAAGACTGATTTATTTAAATCCTGCTGATACGGAAGGTACCCTCATTGAATATTGCGATTACCCAAATGGTGAATAAGGGAAATTCCGTAGAAGTTTGTTGCTTTTCATACCAGTCTATAAATGGTGAAATGCTTTTCTGGGCATCTTTTCGTTTATTTTTAATGTGAATCACCAACAAAATGGAGGATTCCAACTGAAATTAAACTGAATAGCAACAATGTATATGAAAAGAGTCAAAATAAAGCAAGGGGACGGATTAACCAGCATCCGTCCCCTTTCATTATTAAGAAAACCCCATCCATAACTCCATCATCGAATCCAGCTCTTTTACGAGATCTTCCTTTTCGCCAAACAACTGATTCAACTCTTCATATTCCAATTCTGCTGCTGTCATCGAGGCATCAAACTCTCTGATTTTCTTTTCGAGTGCTTCAATCCTCTCCAGCACTTTGGCCTCATCTTTCTTGGGATTTTCTGATTTTCCCCTTCTATTCATCTCCTGCACCATAGTCTTTTTTATCTCCGGCAGGTTTTTCGCATTCTCAATTGCATGTTTATACTCATCGTAACTGCCGGGATAGCTTTTGAAGCGACAATCCTCGACCGCCACCACTCTTTCCCCGATTTTGTTGATAAAATAACGATCATGGGAAATCAAAAAGATGGTTCCTTTAAAGTCTTCAAGTGCTTCTTCAAGGGTTTCGGTGGAATCGATATCTAAATGGTTAGTCGGCTCATCCAGAATGAGTAAGTTGATGTCCTGGAATAATAGCATGGCTAGCTTTAGTCTGATCCTTTCTCCCCCTGACAAATGCTTTACTTTCTTGAAGACACTATTTTTGTAAAACATATATTTAGCAAGGTATTCCCTCGCTTTCCCTTCTAGGATTGAGATATCCTCCCTGAAGCATTCAAGTACTGTCAGCTCTTCATCGTGAAACACAATCTTCTGAGGCAAATACGCGGGAATGACATTTGCGCCTATTTCCACTACTCCATAGTCAGGCTGCTCTTCTCCAAGCAGCATTTTCAGGAAGGTCGTTTTCCCGCTGCCATTTGGACCGATCATTCCTACTCGTTCACCAAAATGAATCAGTAAATCAGAGTCGTGAAAAATCACCTGATCTTGATAGCTTTTTGATAATCCGATGGCTTTGATGGTTTCATTCCCCGACCGCTGTTCCGCTTTGAAATCAAGCCGCATATTCCGTTTTTCAAATAACGGCTTATCGATTCGATCTAGTTTCTCCAGCTTTTTTTGAATGCTGGCCGCTCTTCTAAAAAACTTGTTATTATCTGCCCGCATCGCCCAATCTCTCAAATTCGTTACAGTCTTTTCCATGCCACCAATCTTCCTTTGTTGCTCCCTGAAGTGCTCATATTGAATTCGCATATTTTCTTCTTTTTGATGGACAAAAGAAGAATAATTCCCCTTATAGGTCTTCGATTCCATAGCTTCTATTTCGACGATCTTAGTCACGACCTGATCAAGAAAATAACGATCATGGGAGACAATGAGGGCAATTCCTTTGTAGCCCTTCAGATAACTTTCTAGCCATTCGATTGATTCCATATCGAGATGATTCGTGGGCTCATCCAGAAGCAATATGTCTGGTGCATGAATCAGCAGCTTCCCGAGCATGACTCTCGTTTTCTCCCCGCCGCTTAAGAAATCAAACTCTCTGTCTAAAAAAGTACTATCAAACTTCAACCCCGTACAAATTCTGCCTAATTTCTCTTCGATTCCATAGCCGCCTTTTATTTCAAGAAGCTGAACCAGCTGGCTGTACTTTTCCAAGATTTTGTCCAATTCATTCCCCTCAAGAGTCTCCATTTCTCTCTCAATTTCACGCATCTGTCTCTCTATTTGGTGAACCTCCTCAAAGGCTAGATTCAACACATCGCTGACCTTCAGCCCTTCCGGAAATTGAGGCATCTGTTCAAGGAACGCCAAAGCGGCATCCTTCCGCACATTCACAAAACCTTCATCATAACCATAGCTGGAGGTTTGTGGATAGCCAGGATAATAATTCATCGGCTCAATCCCCGCAATTAGTTTCAAGACCGTACTTTTCCCGCTACCATTGACACCGACAATCCCAACCTTCTCTCCCGTAAACACCTCAAATGTAATATTTTCAAGAACAAGAGTCGCTTCCATGTATTTTTTTACACCATTCATTGATAATTCAAGCATACGATTTCCTTCTTTCATCCATATTGTTAGCTGTACTTTTTTATGGACGGCATAAAGAAGAGCTTCATTACTATATTCATTATTAACCGATTTCTGATAATAGCCGGAACAAAACAAAAAAGACGATAGAAAGATCACTCTTCTTACCGTCTTATACTCCATTAATTATCCAATTCACGAAATGAAAATCCTGAAAAAACCATGCACGAAAAAAGCCGAAAAACATGCATCTATACTCCGCACTGGTGAGGATGAATCATATCCAATAAATGATAATAGTGAGTCAAGTAAGTAAGTTACCTTCAAAATTGCCTGATTCCATAAAGAGCACAGTAAATAAACCTATATCCACTAGGTAAAATTAATGCTCTGTACAAAATCCCTATTAATTTAACTAAAATTAATAATTAGCAATTTGTTGGTTCCATAAACTTACTTCCCCCCTCCGATTTTCACTATTATCTCATTATTTAGTATTTTTGTAAATTAGTGAATTGGCATATTTTTCATTAGCTATACAGTTTGAACTTACTTTTTTCTTTGGCTCTTCGCTATTTAGTGTTGAAAAAACAATTTACGAGACTCTTTTCATTTCTAGGATTTAATAGTGTTGTGCCTTAGCTACTACCAAGGTCAAAACCCAAAAGCGGACAAGGGAATGAGTTCAATTGCTCGCTCTGCATTCACCACCTGTTACATGAATAACACCCCCAATGAATGGACATGCTTATCCATGGACAAGGTAACGAGTTCGGTTCTGAGCGATGAACGGCTCAAATTGTTACTTATTCTTTTTTTGTTTGAGACAAACGAAAGAATAACAATACTTTATTCCCTCATGATCAAGTCCATCTTGTTTACCGTGGCGTAAATCATCGCTATAAAGTTTTCGGGAGATCGATATCCACGAGCTTTTCTTTTGGCAGCCTGTACTAAACTGTTTATCCCCTCAAGGAGTCCGTTGGTCATTTTTGTTTTAAACCATCTTAAGATGCCGGTTTTATGCCTTTTTAGAGATTTGGTCAACTTAATCATTGGTTCCAATTGGGATCGAGTTGCCCAGCTACACCACTCATCAAAGTATAATTCTGAGATACCGGCTGATCTGGTAAACATTTTTTGCAGTCCCAATTTCATGCGGTATGCACGACCTGTTGCTAAATCCATATCCTTTAATTTGACATATTTATTCTTTTGCTTTTCTGTAAAATTTTCTTGATTTTTAAGCCATACATACCGTGAATTCTTTAGTTCGGGTTGGTTGGCTTGTTCTTGCCTTCGGACGTTGTCTACTGCTTCGTTGACCATTTTTATCACATGAAATTTATCAAATGTAATCGATGCTTCCGGGAAAATTTCTTCAATACCTGAAATGAACGATGGAGACATATCACAACAGAAATCTTTGATTTGGGAGCAAGGAACCCCCTTACTATCAAGGAATTGACAGAAGTCCCGCAACACACTTGTTCCTTTTCCAGTCGTAACAAAAATGACTCGTTTGGTATCCGCGTCAACAAATAATGTCACGTATTTATGCCCCCTTTTACGAGAAGTTTCGTCCATGGCTACACTCTTTACATTTGATACATCCATTTTTTCAACTGCTTTATCAACGTAGTATTTAAAGACTCGCCAAAGGCGGGTATCGTGTTCGCCAACTTTGCGAGCAACTGCGGCAATTGGCATTTCAACCATCAATGACAGCACATGGTATTCAAATAACATAGAAAACCCGGCGCCTGGGCGTGCCCAATCAATATTAACAGTACGTATTTTTCCACATGATTCACATCTAACCCTCGGCATTCTTGCATGCAGAGTTGTTTGGTATTGCCAAAAATCAAGATGCCTCCATGTTCGATCCTGATCTTGAATACCATGAACCCTACACCCTGAAGAGCCACAGTTAGGACATGTAAACTCAGCACCTTTTCTGTATTCAAGGTAAATGTGAAGTGCTTTTTCTTCTTTTGCCAACTCATAATGAAAAACGTACCATGGTTCAGGTATCTCTAAAGCAGCTTCGAATACATTAAAATCTTCTTGGAAATCTTCCATAACACCATCAGCCCCTAGGTATTTTCGTAGTTTCTACCTAGTATGGACAGCTATACAAGATTTTAGACTAAATACTAAATAGCGAAGAAGCTTTTCTTTTTGATGTTGCTTTGTTAAAGGCAGTTTTCGCAAAGATTGTGGCTTTTCGCATCAGTTGATCATCTATGATATAGCTTTGTTTCGGGCATCGTTTCGTCTATGTTAATGGAAATGAATAGTGAAATGGAGGATTCAATCTAGTAAGAGACGAAAAAGCAGCTTTGTTTTCGTACAGAAATTATGTAAGTACCTAGGATTAAAAAATGGCTGCAATCTAGAGACTGCAACCTCTTAATTATTTCAGCTCTTCGGGGCGGGCATAGGTAACATACGTACCGGCAATGAAATCATGAATCGATCGCTTATCTTCTCGTAGTCCGATCATAAAGGCACTCACAATGATGCCTATGCCCAATGTCAAACCATATACCAATGTAGAAACAAGCGTTCTCATTAACATCGTACCTAGATGAACGTTACTTCCATCCATTTTTACTATCCTAATGCCCGCTATTCTCTTCCCGACCGTATACCCTGTCCAGATGATTGGAACCGAAACGGAATACAGTAAAAACAGCAAATTGACCCAAGGATTTTCGTCTGAATATTCCCCTGTTACATAACCCACAAGTAATATTAAAGGCAGATTAATAAATAATGAGTCTAACAGAATTGCTCCCAATCTAATTAAAAAACCGGCAGGGGACACTTCCATATTCATCCTCCTTTCTCGTTCCTCTATGATTAGATTATGTATCTTTCTTTTCTATATTACTATTATATATCAGTTGGATATCAGTTGGACGGTTCCTCTGGCATTTTTCAAGGTTTTTTCTTCTATAAACTTTAGATTGGTTTTATAAAAGGTTCTTTCAATATACATTTTGGTTATTTCATTTGATTTTTGATTACATCGTTCATTTCACTGTTGAATTATACCAACAAAAGATGAAGTGATACTCGAAATAAAGCTATATTTTAAATGATACACAGGTACGAAAAGCCACAAACTTTGCGAAAACAGCCTTATAAAAAATTGCGATCATTTTTCCGTACATTCTTCCGCAGTGGCGCAATTTTAAGGAAAATCGTTTAAAAATTGAATTTAAACCAATCTTGTATAATTCCCTAATAGTGTCTCATTACAGGACATATCAATAAATTCTTTCAAAGCAGGCGACATATATTTTTCTTTCCGGTAAATGAAAAGCGTTTTGACATTTCCGAATTGACTTGGAATAGATTGTTGTTCGAGGTGGCCTTCTTTTTCATATTTCCCGACGACACTACGAGGAAGTAAGCTAATTCCTAACCCCGCAGATACACAACCGATAATACCATCAAGTGTACCGAGTTCCATGATTTTTTCCGGAATAACTCCTTCATACTGTAACCATTCTTCAAATCTCGCTCGATACGAACAACCATTACGGAATACTAATATTGTTCGATTTTGTATTTCTTTAAAAGAAGATAGAGGTTGATGGGACACACTCGTTATAAGCACTAATTCTTCTTCTATTACTGTTTTATAATTTAGGTCCGGATGTTCAATCGGGCCCGCAACAAATGCGCCATCTTGTTCATACTGTAAAACATCTTGAACATTTTGTGCTGTTGGTCCTGTTTTTAATATAAGATCCACTGCAGGATACTCAAAATGAAACTTTGAAAGTAATGCTGGTAAACGGACTGCAGCCGTAGTTTCCATAGACCCAATTACTAAGGGACCTTTAGGTGTTTGATCCTCACTTATGGCGATTTTAGCCTCATCTACTAACTGAATTATTTCGATTGAAAACGAAAGTAGTACATGACCTTTATCCGTAAGTGTCGTCCCCCGATTATGTCGATAGAATAGTTGTGTTTGAAGATCCGATTCCAGTTTCTGAATTTTTGCTGTTAGATTTGATTGGGCATAGTTTAGTTCTCTCGCTGCTTTTGAAATACTGCCTAACTTTGCAACAGTTTGAAAAAATAATAATGCTTGTAAATCCAAGGACATGCTCACTTCCTCCTTTTGCTATATAAAAAACTGATACCTCTATATCGATAATTAGTATTATACTATATAGCCAAAAACAGATAAGATAAAATTTGAAGTATTGATTATTTTATTTAGGGGTGAAAAATTGAACAAAAGTCCTTTTTTCTTTCTGATGGGGGGAATTTTTTCATTAATGATTGCGATGGGAATTGGAAGATTTGCTTATACCCCTATTCTTCCATTGATGCAAAACGCTCTTTCGTTTTCTGATGCAGTAGCGGGTTACCTTGCATCAAGCAATTACGCGGGCTATTTCGTTGGTGCGATTTTGACAGGGATTCTCCCTCTGAAAAAGCATAAAACCATTTATTTGCGGATAAGTTTGATGATAATCATTATGACAACGTTCAGTATGGGGATTTCTCACTCTTTGAGTCTGATGCTTGCATTTCGGTTTATTTCTGGAGTGGCAAGTGCATTCATTTTTGTTGTAGCTTCTAGTATTGTACTAGATAAGCTGGCAGTTACAGGTAAAACAAATTGGGTGGGCTTGTTTTATTCAGGGGTGGGCTTCGGTATTTTTTTCTCAACACTCTTCATCCCGAAGTTAAACTATTTCTTTGAATGGGAAGGTGTATGGATCGGCCTGGCAATGGTTAGTGTCGTTCTTACAATTTTCGTATGGTTGTGGCTCAAAGATTCCTCAAACTCGGTAAAGAAAAAGGATGAAATAGTAGTTGTTACACAAGTCCCTCCCCCCAAGTGGCTTCCATGGTTAATTACCGGGTATGGGCTTGAAGGGTTAGGTTACATTGTAACAGGGACATTTATTGTATCAATTGCCGAAAAGACTTCCACCTTTAGTGGTGACGCTACGTTTGTTTGGATGGTTGTTGGATTAGGTGCCATTCCATCCTGTATTCTTTGGTCATCACTTGCTAAAAGATGGGGGTTTGTTAAATCATTAGTATTTTCAATGACCCTACAAGCCATTGGTATAGTCTTACCTGTCTTCTGGTTGTCTCAAACCAGTTTAATAATTAGTGCCCTATTATTTGGGGTTACTTTTATGGGGATTACCACATTAGCTACAACATTAGCTCGCCTAATGAATCCAATAAATAGCAGTCAAATAATTGGTTATCTTACAGCTATTTATGCGGTTGGCCAGATGATTGGACCAACAATTGCCGGAATCCTAACTTCTTATACGCAAAGTTATCATTCTGCTTTGATAGGCGCCGCTAGTGTAGTATTCATTGGAGCCGTGTTACTTGGAAGCGGCATTCGGTACGACCCTGTCCCAGAAAGGAAATCTTCTCCATTAAAATATAATTGAAGGCTGTTTTCGCAAAGTTTGTTGCTTTTCGTACCAGTCTATAAACGTTGATATAGATTTGTTTCGGGCATCATTTCGTCTATTTTTAATGGAAATCAACAGTGAAATGGGCGATTTAATCAAAAATCAGATGAAATAGCCACATTGTATACGAAAAGAGCCTAATTGAAAGAAGGAATAGTCGTGCCCTACGTAAATATTAAAATTACAAAAGAAGATGTAACTCCAGAACAAAAAGCTGCCCTCATTAAAGGCGCAACACAATTACTTGTCGATGTCTTAGGAAAAAATCCTAACACAACTGTGGTAGTAATAGACGAAGTGGACACTGATAATTGGGGCATCGCAGGTGAAACAATAACTGTTCGTAGAAAAAAGGGGCAATAAATTTCTTAATTTGAATGGACCCATGATAAAAATGGAGCAAATGAGAAGAAAATATTTATGATACTTTCTTCTCATTTGCTCTTTTATTATGGCCGTATGTTTTTCACACTTCCTATTTCCTTTCAGCTAAAAAGGTCGCTAAATAAAGTACATTTCTCCAAAAACTCTTCCTAATTTCAGCATAGTTCAAAACTGCTTTAGGAATACAATCGGCAACCCTTCAAAATCTAAGAATAATAGAGGGAATTAAGACAAACAGCTGTAAGTGTTATTTGGCGAAAAATTGAAATATTTGTTTGCAGTCTGATTTTCTATAAAAATCAGACTATTTATTCCTTTATCAACTCTATTATGCTATCTGGCGCCTATGATTGTACAGGGTTTAAGATCCGCTTCTCAGAAGACTTGTAGAAACCTAGTTATGTTCACTCATCTGATATTTCTGAGACGTTGCCGGGCCGTTTTAGAAGAGGGAGTTACTGGATTAATCCCTAATGCTTTTGCTAATCCAAATTTCGGCATATTTCCATAGAATGATTCGAATTGGTTCGGTTTAATCAAGTACGTTTCATGAAAAATTCCAACCGCATTTGGGTTACCAACTTTCTTATTAAAGTCTTTCCAGGCTTTCAAGTGCTTCTTCAATCTTGCATAATCCATTAATTCTTCTTCTGATTACCAAAATACCATAAGCCATCTTTGTTCAGACAATGTAAATAGAGTGTATCTAACAACATTAGAAACAGTATGCAAGGTGTTAGACATCGATATTCAGGAGTTAATCGAGGTGGAGTAGTCCTCTCGCTTTAGTAATCGTTCTATGTACGTCAAAGTTGCGGAAAATTTAAAAGGCAGGGGGAAAACAAAGGTAGAGTGTATGAAGATGGATATGGTCGTAACTGATGATAATAAGGTCATTTACTGAAATGAAACAGCAGTAAATAGGTTATTCATTTTAATGTGAATGGTGGACGTACCAAGTAATTTATGAAAACATCATATAGGGCTTACGAGAATTAGCCTTATTCTCTGTATAAAATGCGATTTATTCGGCACTAGGTAGCCCCTCATAAAAAAGAAACCTTGAAAAGCAATAAGCCAATCAAGGTTTCTAACAATATTTTACAGAGAATACAGAATACTAATTATTGTCTTCACTAATCTTTAAAAATACTTCTAATATCTCAGTTAAATTGCCTGAGCCACCGTACCCGAAAAACATCTCATTTTTAACCTCACAGTAAATCCAATCATTTTCATTTCTTTTTATGTCTACTGTACTTATCTCTATTTCTTCTAGATTTGTTTGAATAAGATTAATCTTTACTGCCCAACCTGGGTTATCTAAAGTAGATATATTAATACCATATCCATGCTCCCAATCCCCATTACACTGCTTGGTAAACCAATTTTGTATTTTACTTAGAGTATCCATATCATACCTCCATTATTTCACTCTTGGAATTTCCCAATTATAAGGTGCTCTTACCCCCCCAGGAGACAATGGGTCATGAACATGTGGAGTTGGCACTTCACGTTTGAGAACTGTATTAAAATGTGAACCTCCTCCAGTATCAAATCTTTTTACAGACTCCCACGGAGTAGGATTTTTTGGATTTGTTTGAGGCTGAAAAGTTTGATATTTCTTTATTGCTCCTGTTTCTCCATGTCGTTGAAATACAGTATGACTTCCAGTAGCGGTTTTATCAGGCTGAAGTTTTTCACTTCTTCCAAAGAACTGCAAATCTAGTTTTAAACCATCATTACCCTTACCCTTAGCAGCAAACCTTAAACCTCTTCCAGCCTTAATCCCATTTTTAACTAAACTTCCACCAGGTAACACAGCAACTCCACTTAATGCTGCATTTTTAAAGTCTCCTTGGGCGGCATATGCTAAGGCGTTGATACCATCGGCAACGGCTCCTATAGGTCCAGGTGCATTCCCTAAAAAGTCTAGGCCTTTTTGCAATGAGCCAAAGAAACTTGATTTTTTTGATTCCGATGAGGTTGCTTTCTTCGTCGACGATTTAGTTGTTGGTCGATCCTGAGAACCTGGACTTATGGTATTGCTTGGTTTGGGCTCAGTAATAATTCTCCCGGTCGGAAGTTGTCTTTGTGTCCCCTCAACGTTTACTGCGTAATGTCCCGTGGGATCGGTGTAGTTGACCGGATTATTCGACGTGTACGTATATAAATGCTGCGTCCATGGGTCATTAGGAGATCCACTATACGTATCTTGCGACAGAAAACGGCCTGTATCGGAATTATAGTAGCGCGCGTTCATATAATGTAGACCGGTTGAGGCGTCATGAACGGCTCCGGTAAATTTCACATCGTTTTCAATGGTTTTGTCGCCTACTTCTTTTGGTTTTCCAAAGTCATCGTATTCATACCCCTTGACGCGTTTGGCATCCGAGTCGACAACATTCGTAACACTACCTCGTATGTCATATTGGTAGAAGAAGTGGTTATTGGCATGTCCACCTTCAAATCGTTTGGAGGCAACAATCATTCCGGTCGGGTTCAGGATGTTTTCCGTTGTTTTTCCGTTGTTGTTGTCGGTCGTATACAGAATTGCGTCATCATGGTAAAGGTATTTCGTTACTAATCCATTGGCATCACGACGAATCCGTTGTCCATCTCCATTATAAACATTTTTGAGCGTCGTTGTCTCTTTTCCTGGCGTAATGGTCTCCACTGCTGTTAGTTGATTCGCAAGGTCATAGGAGTAATTTGTTGTTACGTCTTTCATAGCCCCGTCGATTTCTTTTTTGATGATTTCGATCTGTTGATTGCCTCGATTATCATATTCATAGGAGGCATGGGACTGTCCATTTTTCATCGTAGTGTAAAGTGACAATAAAGTTATTTAATTTTAAAACCCCAAACAAACATAACCCCGTCTAAGTAAGGACGGGGTTAAAAATATTGTTGTTTAATTTTTGATGTAAGATACTTCTCTACACTAAAAAATATAATAATAAAGTCGTTTAAAAATCTAAGGTATCTTCAACAATCGCGCCTGATTTAAGAAGACTCGAATTCGAGATAATTTAAATAAAATAGAAATTCCATCTATTTTTTATCTCAATAAGCTTTTATTTCTTCTTTATATCCAAAGCTATCTCCGTCTTTCCCTTGCCCTTCAGTCGAGACTCATATATACCCTACAACATTCAATCCTTCACCCTCCCGTTACGCTGGTATGTCAACACTAAATCAAACAATCTTTTTAAGGGCTAAGTTTCTATATTCTACTGGACTTAGATAGCCAAGTGTACTGTGCGAACGGATATTATTGTACCAATTGATATAATCAAAAAGTTCAAGATCAAGCTGGTTAAGGGTGCTAAAGTGAGCTCCGTTTATTAATTCAGTTTTTAAGATCTTAAATGTTGCTTCTGCCACCGCATTATCATATGGATTTCCTTTATGGCTCAAAGAGCGTTCAATCTGATATTTACTTAATAATTCATCAATGTTCACGTTTTTAAACTCAGATCTGCGATCTGTATGAAGGAGCTTCACATTCTCTAATGGCTGCTTAACCGTTGCGAAAGCACGTTGAACTAAAGCTGCGTCTTTGCGTTTTCCAACACTATAACCAACTATTGCTCTATTATATAAGTCAATTAAAAAACAGACGTAGTTCCAATGCTGGCCTACTTTGACGTACGTTAAGTCACTGACCAGTACAGTCATCTCTTCATCTACTTCAAATTCCCGATCTAACACGTTTCCAACGGAGTCTTCATTGGGGAGGGAACTCATTGGCTTGTAAGATGGCTGTGCATACTTTGATTGAATTCCAAGCTCTTCCATTAGTCTACCAATACGGCGTCTAGATACCTTGTAACCAGCTTTTAAAAGCTTTCCTTTAATCTTGCGAGTTCCATATACTTTACGGTTTTCGTTAAAGATCTTTATTATTTTTTCTTTTAATTCTTCTTCTTTAGCTTTTTCTTGTTCTTTTTGAACCGCTATTTCAGCTCCATAATAAAAAGTACTTCGAGCTATTTGTAGGACTTCGCACATTGCTGATACCGAATAGAGGTGTCGATTTTTCTGAATCACTTCTATTTTCGTTCCATGATCAGCGCGGCTTGCTTTAAAATATCAACTTCCATTTCTAACTGTTTATTTCTTTTTCTTAACTCAATCAATTCTTGTTCCTCAGGGCTTCGATTATCTTTCTCTTTGAACGAACCAGACTGTTGAAATTGAGTAATCCATCTGTCTAAAGCAGAAGCTGTTAATTCATATTCACGTACAATATCTTGACGACTTTTTCCACCCTCATATAAAGCAACCACTTGCTTCTTAAACTCTGTGGTAAACGTTCTTCTTTTTTTGGACATAGTAGATTCGCTCCTCACTTATTGTGTTTATTCTACTAGCCCTTATTTTTATTGTCCAACTAAGTGTAGCCTATTCAACGCTAATTAAAATTTATGTAACGTTTTAACGAATAACGAGTATTTTACGACCGTCTCTAATTAAAATACAACCCTTATTTTTGTCACTCCGTAAAAGTCAAAATAAACTTCTTCCTCTTCTCCTGTTAAAAACCACTATCTTTGTCGTTTTCGTATAAAATCCTTATTCGCATAGTAATTGTCTTCGCTTCCTTTTCTTACGCCAGCACAACCAAAGCTCGTTGTTTTTTGACAAATTACACGTTGTCATCTTATACTCATTTCACTCTTACTGCATATACCCATAATCATGTTCAATTTCATAGATATAAACAAAAAAGCACTCGTCGCCAATAGCTGGCAATCAAGTGCTTTCAAGTGTATAAAGTCATTTTAAATTTTGTTTAAATTTTGAAGTTTGTTGATTGATATTATGACATCTTTTTATGGTTTTGACAAGTGTTACGTAAAACCAATGTGCTTGCGTTATATCGTACTTGTTATTCAAGCACCAGTAGTTGTCTTCCTCGCCTTTAAACATGTCATTTCGCCCGATCTCGTTATATTCTTCTTAACTTAAACTGTTATTTTAATATTCCATAATGGTATAGCCTTTATGAGTAGTCAATTATAATTCGTTCCCACCATATTAACCAAATACCTTTTCATTCCTTCATCTCATAAATATTATGTGAAGGACTCCACAAAAAAATTAATTATACTAAGATAAAACCTTAAAAGGCACTTTGCCAATTAAGATCTTAACTTTACTGTAAAATTCTACCAACTATAAAACTCATACTGATATTCAGTTCTTTCTATACATATTCCAAATGCCAAATCATCAGAAACCAAAATAAAATCACCATAACCTGAGGTAAACTTCACTTTTTCCAATATTTCTTCCAAATTTCTATATAGTTCTTCCATATTTAATTCAACTGCTTCTATCTCTCCATCTCTAAAAAACAATATCCTACCAGAGTGTATATGAATGTTATTTTTCTCAAAAATACTATTTAAAAGTTTAATTGAACTATTAATATTATTCTGATAACTACCCTCTTTTATGCTTATAACACTCTTTAATGTAGATAGCTTATTGAATACTGATTTGCAAAATAAGTCATTTTTTTCTATTCCCATTAATGATTCTTCAGATACTGTCACAATATCCGAAAGTTGTTTTATCAAATAGTTTCTTCTATTTTTTCTTTTAAGAAGCTCAATCCTATTTCTTTTATAATCACTCACAATAATCACCTTTCAATATTCATGATCCTGATCCTATTTATATCCTTTAAAATCTTCAGGTGAATGCCCTGGATATTGATTATATCTTCCTTTATTTAAAGGACTGCCTTTCGAATCATCCGCTCCATGGAAATGTGATCCTCTACCAAATTTGTCTTCGTCATGCCTAACTACATACTTTTTCTTTCCATAAACATCGAATTCATAAACCCACCTATTCTCACTTGTTGAATCATATACATGTACGGTTTTTTTATGCTGGAGTGAATTCGGAATTCCTGCATTCCTTTTTGCATCCCTAAAGGCTCCATTTCGAGTTAAAATTTCATCAGATTTACCTGTACCCTTAGCAGCAATACCTAAGCCTCGCCCTGCCTTAATCCCATTCTTGACTAAACTTCCACCAGGTAAGGTCGCCATCCCACTTAATGCTGCGTTTTGATAATCACCATCCGCAAGATAGATAAGAGCATTCGTCCCATCGGCTACGGCTCCCAATGGGCCTGGAGTGTTTCCTACGATATCGAGTCCTGTCTGAATCCATTTTTTAATCGATGTTCGTTTTTTAGATTTTTTTGATGATTTTGCCTTTGCCTTCTTAGCCGATGGTTTACTCTTCTTACTTCCACTTGGGGTGGAAATATGGCTCGTACTTGGCTGGCTCTTATTTGAGACATAAGATGATGCGATTCTCTGCCCATCCGGATCGACGTAATAAACACAACCAAAGCTCGTTGTTTTTTGACAAATCATACGTTGTCGTCATATACTCATTTCACTCTTACTGTGTTTATTCACTAAAGTCCATTTAACAGCTATAAACAAAAAAGCACTCGTCGCCAATAGCTGGCAATCAAGTGCTTTCAAGTGTATAAGTGATTTTAAGTATTGTTGAAGTTTGTTGATTGATATTATGACATCTTTTTATGTTTTTGACAAGTGTTACGTAAAACCAATGTGCTTGTGTTTTATCGTACATGTTTTTCCAGCACCAGTATTTGTCTTCCTTGCCTTTAAACATGTCATCTCGCCTAAAGTCCCAATGTTCTTCTTAACTTAAACTGTTATTTTAATATTCCGTGATGGTTGCCTTCAATCATTATTCTCTTTCTAGCTATAATAATCTTAATAGACATTTTTCTTTCAAGGTCTTAAAAATGATTTCTAAACAATGATACTAGCTCTTGTAAAATCAATTAAATCTGGATCGATATCTACTAATAAATCCTCAAACTTTGACCAACCATTTCTCATAACAAAATCAGCTTCTATTTTCGTGATTGGCACCATCCATACTTGAATAGTTGGGACTTCTCCATTACCTGCATCAAATACATGAAATGAGTCTGGGAAGTAGACTGGCACTGTTGCATATAACGCTTCTAAATTAGTGTCTTTAAATAATCTTCCTCTTGGTCCAATAACCTGACCTCTTAAATACGCGTTATGGCCATCTAATGCTTCTTGCCCTAATTGATGAAGTATTGGTGGAATATTTTTTTGATTGCCAAAATTTGAATCTGCCACAATAAATAATTCATGTTTTATTATTTTATTTGAGTCGGGGTTTATTAAACTATGATGACTTAACCCTAAAGTAGAGTATGTTACTGTATCAGAAAATGGACCACCTTTAAATTTAACAACATTAAACGGAAGTTTTTCACCGTCTACATTTGTACTCCACCCCTGTTCAATCATCCCTAAATGGTCTTCTAAAAATTTCACATACTCATTCATATACAATTTTTCCTCCTATTCCCTATTACCTCTTCTTCTGTTACAAGAAGGGCATTCCAGCCTTGTTCCTTTTTGATAATCATCTAACACTTCTTTCCGTGTTGGGTTTAAAAATGTTCTATTCGTCCATGCTGGTGTATGATCAACATCCCAATCTCGCTTTTTCCCTGAAAAAGGCGGTACAAATATTTCTTTCTCACATGTAGGACAAAGTTTACCACCTTTAGGTCCATCTTTCGCATTATCCCAGGCATTATGAACCGTTGACTTTCTAAACCCACCTCGACCGGTTACTTGCCCCCTTTTATTTGTGCCCCTAACAAGATCACCCGTACCCTTAGCGGCAGATCGTATACCACGTCCAGCCTTTATCCCATTTTTAACTAAACTTCCACCAGGTAACACAGCAACTCCACTTAATGCTGCATTTTTAAAGTCTCCTTGGGCGGCATATGCTAAGGCGTTGATACCATCGGCAACGGCTCCTATAGGTCCAGGTGCATTCCCTAAAAAGTCTAGGCCTTTTTGCAATGAGCCAAAGAAACTTGATTTTTTTGATTCCGATGAGGTTGCTTTCTTCGTCGACGATTTAGTTGTTGGTCGATCCTGAGAACCTGGACTTATGGTATTGCTTGGTTTGGGCTCAGTAATAATTCTCCCGGTCGGAAGTTGTCTTTGTGTCCCCTCAACGTTTACTGCGTAATGTCCCGTGGGATCGGTGTAGTTGACCGGATTATTCGACGTGTACGTATATAAATGCTGCGTCCATGGGTCATTAGGAGATCCACTATACGTATCTTGCGACAGAAAACGGCCTGTATCGGAATTATAGTAGCGCGCGTTCATATAATGTAGACCGGTTGAGGCGTCATGAACGGCTCCGGTAAATTTCACATCGTTTTCAAAGGTTTTGTCGCCTACTTCTTTTGGTTTTCCAAAGTCATCGTATTCATACCCCTTGACGCGTTTGGCATCCGAGTCGACCACATTCGTAACACTACCTCGTATGTCATATTGGTAGAAGAAGTGGTTATTGGCATGTCCACCTTCAAATCGTTTGGAGGCAACAATCATTCCGGTCGGGTTCAGGATGTTTTCCGTTGTTTTTCGATTGTTGTTGTCGGTCGTATACAGAATCGCGTCATCATGGTAAAGGTATTTCGTTACTAATCCATTGGCATCACGACGAATCCGTTGTCCATCTCCATTATAAACATTTTTGAGCGTCGTTGTCTCTTTTCCTGGCGTAATGGTCTCCACTGCTGTTAGTTGATTCGCAAGGTCATAGGAGTAATTTGTTGTTACGTCTTTCATAGCCCCGTCGATTTCTTTTTTGATGATTTCGATCTGTTGATTGCCTCGATTATCATATTCATAGGAGGCATGGGACTGTCCATTTTTCATCGTAGACTTTAATTGATTAAATTGGTTGTAGGAATAGGAATAGGAGTCTTGTCCATCGTCCATTATCTTTCGGTTTCCAACCTCGTCATACTCATAAGACGTTGATTTTTGATCGATGGTAGATACTTTTAATTGACCTACTTCATTGTACTCATATGATTTTCGAACGGTTTTCGCTTCATTGTAATTCGTGTAAATCGTTTCATTTTCAATATATCCACGATTGTCGTGCTTCATGACATACTCTTCTAGCTTCATCGTTCCTTGCTTCAAATACTGAATGGTGTTCGTTCTTCCCGTACTATCATATTGATAATCGATTTTTACATAATTGGAACCGTTTGTATCAAACTCCAAATAATTCTTCGCATAATCGAGCTTTGCAGCGTTCGTGTATTTTAGCTCTTGAACTTTTTTCTCCTCCACCATGATGGATTCGAGACGATTGTACCCATCAAAGATATAATCAATGTCCTTTTGTCCGTCTCCATCCTCAGTTGGATAATAAAATTTCGTCAAATTGTCACTCGAGTCGTATTCGTAATTTACGGTGATTCCATCTTGAACAACTTGCATTAAACGGTCCTTGTTGTCATAAGCATAACTAGATGCAATCGTCTTTCCATCTTTCGTATCATGAATATATTCCCGATTTCCATTCGCATCATATTGATACACCGTATAATGACCATCACCATAGATTGCTTTTTTAACCTGATTTCGTCCATCATACTGTTGTTCAACCGTAGTTCCATCGTTTCGAGTCGATTCCGTCATATTATCATTCAAATCATACTCGAATGTTTGGATCAACCGTTCTGAGTCAGACGTATCTCCCTCATCGACTTCTTTACGAACGCGGCCAAGAGCATCTAAATACGTCCATTTTTGTCTTCCTAAGGCATCGGTTACCTTATTTTTCACGAAATCCCCTTCCACCTGATCATAATCATAGGAAGTGGTTTGAGGCTTTCCATCAACGGTTTGAGTTACTTGTTTTAAACGATTAACTCGATCAAATTGATAATCTTTCGTATATCCTTCTCCATCAATCGTTTTCAAGACGTTCCCTTGTAAATCATATACATTTTCCGTTACAATGTTCTTTCCATTCGGGTCAACAATGACTTTCGTTTGTCGGTCCAACTCATCATATACAGATTGAACGACTCGACCTTCACCGTCTATGGCCTTTGACATGTTCCCAACTTCATCGTAATAATATTCGGTTACGGCATTAAACGCCGCTTCTTTGTATAGTTGACCGACTTCATTATAATATTGTGTATTCGTTCGACCTTCTCCATCTGTATACACAATTTTTTCATTGTTGTTTTCGTCAAAATCGTAATTGACTACGTCTACATCTCCATTTGGATGGATGGTTGTCTTTAATCGACCGACTTCATCATATTGAAACTCTGTCGTAAATCCTCGGTTATTTGTCCTATCGATTAAGTTATGGTTCAAATCGAAGCTTTGTGTAACCGTATGGCCCTTTGGATCAATTGATTTGATTAATCGATCCAATAAATCGTATTGATTTTCGGTAATATAGCCTCTCGAGTCCTTGATTTTCGTTGCATTACCTTGTTTATCATATTCTAAGACTTGTGTAACTTTCCCTAACGGTTCTAAGATTTTCATCAATCGACCTTTTTTATCATACTCATACGTTGTCGTCTGATTAAACTCATTCGTCACCGTTTCTTGATTTCCAAAATCATCGTACGTGTAAGAGACGGTACGTCCTTCGGCATCCCTGGATGTTTTTAAGTTCCCTCTTTCGTCATATTTAAACGTAGTAGAAGCCTTCGCAGTACCCCTAATTGGTTCCAGAATCTCTCCCAGTAAGTTCATGTCGTTATAATCATTGAACTCCGTTACATTGCCTAATGGGTCTTTAATCGTTTCTATGTTTCCACGATTATCGTAAGTATACCAATGATGCAAGGTTTTTTTCTCACCATCGATGGTATTATCATAATACATATGATTGACCAACATATCATCCGTATAGTCATAATGAACTTGGTGGTTGTCTGCGTTCATTTTGGAAGTAACATTTCCATTCGCATTATACGTGAAGGATACCGTTTTCCCTTTGTCCGTCGTAATAGTGGTCATTTTTGTTCCATTTATCTCTGTATAATCAAAAGAGGAAGATTCCCCAATCGGATCTGTAACTTTTTTAAGCTTGTCTCCATCAAACTGTAACTTTGTTTCATATTCTTTGGAATCAACAATTCCTCTTAATTCCGATTTGTCCTCGTTATATTGATATTTCTCTACATATTTATGATTCTGTTCTACGATTTGAAAGGTTTCTGTCAATCTCTCATTCTCGTAAAGAAATTTATACGTCCGACCAGCTGAGTCAATAACCTCTTTCACTAAATCTTGATCGTCGTAATAAACAATCTCGGTTTGATCGCCTACATTGTTTCGAACGAACACTAAATTCCCGCGGTTGCGGTCGTACTCAAATGTGAGTTCGTTTCCATTCGGTTCAGTCATTTTCTTTAACTTCATTTGTGAATCAAAAACATATTTCACTTGATCTTTACGGAGGATTTCATACTGTCCATCCGACCGTTTCGTCAAGGTCATATGAACGCCTTTTGGCGTGTTATAGGTTCCATCTGACTTTTTAGTGAAACGATGTAAACTCCCGTCCCCGTCTTTTAAAATCAAGCCCAATTCCGTTCCAGATGCATCGTATTCTTTTAATAAGGTCGTATTAAAAGAGAAGTCCCATCCGTAGCCTAGCGGTGTTTTCGTCGTAGATTGACTGTTAAAGCTTCTTCTCATGACCATCGCTAATTGAGGAGAAATGGTAACAAAATCTGTCGATTGATACACAAGGTTCCCACTACTTATATTAACGTAGCCTTTTCCCCTTGCGGTTGGGAAACTGCTGTATCCCCAGTAGTCTTGTAAACCTAACCGTTTTTCAACCTCATTTTTCTCAACGACTTTTGACCACGCTTCATTAGAAGAAACACTTTCTCGAGCCTGTCCATTAAATTCTTTTACAGCTACGACTTTGTAATAAAATTCCTGACCGTAATTTAGATTATAATCATTCCAATAGGAATCCTTCACACCTTTTACAAGCAAAGTTTTGTTCGTAGGAGTAAAGTTAGGCGTTGAACTACGGTGAACGGAATAGCTCACACCTTCTGTTGATGATGCATCCCAACGAAGCAATGTCATATAATTCACATTCGGTGTGGCCGTTAGATTTTTCGGTTCATCAATCAGCTTTACTTCAAACGTATTTCCTTGAGTATTAACATAGACAATTTCAGACTCCCAAGCATTTAACGTCGGAGACACACCTGTAGTCGAACTAGATAGTATTGCCCTTACTTTCAGTTCCATTCCGGTATGAGAAATAGCTTCCATTTTATTTGGTTCTATCTCGTCCCAAGTGTTCCCACCATCTGATGAGGCCTCGTACGTAATGGATGTTCCACTCGGCTTCTCTTCTGAAGGTGACAAATGAATGGTGCTAATGCTTCCTGGAAATGTAAGAGAAGTAGATTCTATATAGCCTTTTTTTGATGAAGGTAACAATGAAATTCGATTTCCAGTGTGTTCAGTTCCGGATAAAGTATCAATGAATTCCTCATTTTCAAACTGATCCATCACTCCTCTGGTACGATAAGAATAAGTACTATAAGAATATGATCCGGAGGAATCTAATCCTCTTAGATAGAATTGATTGTTGCTTCCTTCTGGATACTCTGTTGTTTCAATATATAGTGGATAATTAGAATCATTATATTTGTAATCATGACGCTTCGAATTGACGAATAGTTCCATCCTTTCAAAATCAAGCATTCCAGTAGATAACTGAATATTATCAAAAGCAAGCATAGTTCTTTCGCTTTTAAAATCTCCTGATACATTTAACCTTATGACTGCATTATTCGCCTCATTTGGTGAAGTAAACACCTTTTTATAAGTCTGCCATTGATGGATATTCAGGTTTATAGGTGAATCTGACATCACATCAATTGATTCAAGGAACTGATCATCATTATATAAATCAATATATATGTCCCCTTTTAAATCATCTAATTCATCGATCATATCCCCCTTAATTTGATAAATCGTATTTGGATTGATCTTAACCTTTTGAGAATAAAAAGCTGACCCTCCCCAAGACCATTCGTTGGTTTGGAAGGATTCAAAGGATAAAATGGATATTCTTCCATTACTTGCATCAGTTACAGCAGAAGTAACTCCAGGTCCATTAATAATATTAAACATCCATCCGTCAGGTTGTTCATTATACCTACGATCAAGAAAGGTATAATCAAAGTTACCATTCATTATTAAGTTATTTCGACTAAATGAAGATACTTTATCAACCGAATATTCCACAGCATGATATTCATCATTGATCTCTTGATGGTCCTTTGGATTGATTATTTTAATCGCAGGTTCAATACTCGTTGTATCCTTTGTCTTAATTATTTTAGAAGTATTCGTTGTTGTATTGCCTGCCTCATCTGTAGCTGTAAATTTCAGAGTGTAAACCTTTTCATTCTTTAGTATGGAAGTATCCCAATTATAAATCACTTCATCGGACGAAGAAGTACCACTATTCAGTCGAGTATAGTCACTTGGATTTTCTCCCTCACCATAGACAAGGGACCAATTGTATTGACCAATTTCCACTTCCTGATTTTGATTGACTTCTTCTAGCTTAATCGAATCAAACCAGGCCGTTCCTTTTGCACCGGAATCACGATGATCCACTTGTAAATACAGTCGGACTTTTTCTACCCCTTCTGATGTAGTAAACATGAGTTCCTGATCCATCCAACCATTTTTCCCAGTCAATTGTTGACTGCGACTATCTGCCCAATCAAGATGCGTGCCATCAGTTTCCATCATTTTCACATTAAAAAACGCATTAGCCTGTTGTAAATCGGTTTTGATTAGGCCGCTCAGTCGATAGTTGGTATTAGGCTTGACTCCAACTTCATAGGTAGAAGAAAGGTAGCCAAGTTCTGTACCGGAGCTTGATGAAGAGGAGTCGAGTTGAAGCGTCATTGTCTCTTCAAAGCCATGAAAAGGCTCCACCGAAACCTCATCAATTGAAATTCTCCCCGTATCAAAAACCCTCACTTCATTCCATCCATCTAAACCATTAGAGAAATCACCATTTTCAATGAAGTTAGGTGAATAACCTCCTGTTTCTTCATTCAGTTCCCGTAAAGAAATCGAATCGAACCAAGCTTCTCCTTGCGAGCTCGGACCCTGATGATCTATTTGTAAGTAGATGATAATTTTTCCTGTCTCGTTAGGAGTGGTAAAGATTAATTCACTATCATACCAATCTCTCGTACCGGACAAACCTAGGTATCGATTGTCATTCCATGAAATATGAGTCCCATCTTCTTTTTGCATTTGCACATTAAAGAATGCGTTGGCAAGAGAAATGAAAAACGTTTTTACTTTCCCTTCAAGCTTATAGGTGGTGTTCGGTTTAACCTCCAATTCATAGGTAGCAGCAATATAGCCAAGTTCATTGGACGGACTCGATGAATCTGTCGACATAGAAATCGATAACGTTTGATCTAAATTGGCCTCCCCTTCAGTAGAGGTTGTGCCGTTATCTTTTGCTTTCATTTCGCTCCAACCATCTAATCCATATTGAAAATCTCCATTATGAATTAAATTGAACGGTTCCGCATGACCCACTGGATTTTCCACACCGATCTTAATCTCTTCAATGCCCTTAACGGTTTCATTCGGCTTCGGGTACTCGAACCAAACGGTCGGCGCAACAGTATCCTTCATAACATTAGCTGTTCTTGGGACTCCTTTATTTCCAGCCCTATCGAGTCCTCTGATTTGAATTGTATGAATACCATCAGTAAAATCAACTGGAATGGGCATGGAACCTTCTTCACTATTAGAACCAATACCTTTCCAAGATTGATCACCAACCTTATATTGAATCGATTCTAAGTACGCGTTATCCGTAATCCCTTCCCACGAAACAACATACTCGGATTCCGAGCTCCAAGTAGTAGGAGTGACGCTAACTGATGTAGGTGTACTCGGTGGCGTACGATCGAGGGTCATATATTCACTAGAGGTGGAATAACCCGAATAATTCCCTTTATTATCAAAGGCTCGAACACGAAAGGAGACCGTCGTATCATCCGGAAGGTCTGTAATGGTATCTTGATAGTTGCTTTCTCCTGAATGCTTTACATTTTTGACCGAGCTCCACGATCCATTAACTTTCTTTTGAAGTTCATAATAGTTTATGCCTGCCCCCATGTCCTTAGGAAGGTCTTGAACCGCATTCCACGAGACTATTGCCGTGGCATTATTCCCACTATTTATTGAACCATCTGTTATCTTCACTGTCGGTTTTGATACGTTATTTGGTGGAGTATTATCAGGTAAAACAGGCTTAGCTGGAAGTGACTGTACCGTTTCTACACCATACTCTTTATTGTAAGCAATTACTCGAAACCAATAATTTTGATCTCCTTTATGAGACCCTCCTGAAGCAATGTATGTGGTTCTTGGGTCATTTGGAAGTTCTGCTCCCGTCCCATCCGTCTTTCCATCTTTAATATGAAGTCCATATCTTCCATCTGCTTCGATTTCCTTGGGAGTAGGCCAAATACGCTTCCCTTTTGTGGACCACTTCGTAACATCTCCTACATCAACATACTCGTAAGTAGCTCCATTAAAGATGGCAACTTTATAACCATCTGCCCCTTCTACTTTGTCCCATGAAAGGTCAACATATCCTGTTATGGAGTTTGTTCCATTAGAATATGCCTTAGCAACTGGTGTTTTGGCTGTTCCAAGTGTCGTATAAGTTATTTCTAAATATGGGCGGTTCGTTGCATTCGAAGCGGAAATGATTCTTTTCCAATGAGATGTTCCATTTCCATTTGTATGTATCCTAAAACCATAGTTTGTTTTATTTCCTTTGTTCCATTCTTTTACGATACCCGATACATCAAATTCAGCCCATTGTCCACGACCTACGCTTACACTTCCTATCTTCGTTGTTGAGGAAGGTTTATTATTCCACGTTAAGGTTCCCGCATCCCATGGGTTATTTACATAATCCAGCCAAAGTCCGTTCGGATTATTAACATAGTAATGATGGGTGACATAAACCTTGAACTTAGCACTAGAGACCATATATCCAGCTTCTGGTGTCATATTCGCAGTTTCAGGTTTGATATAGGCATAGTTTCTTCCAGTACTAGAGTCGTAATAACCAACTTGTAATTGATAGATTTTTTCCTCACTGTTCCATTTACCATCCCCATTGTAATTCGTTGTAGGGTAGGCACTCATAACAAAGGTATCCTGAGAAATATCCAATGTCTCAATAGATGGGTCTATATAGACTGGAAATTGACGCATTGGATCAGCCAACCATTCAACATCAGCTTTAATGGTTAGAGTATAGCCCGTCTCATTTTTTTTCATTTCATATTTTACATTATCAGATCTTTCCGACTGCCCCTTATGCTCATCATAATTAGAGTCTGTCATAAATGGTTTAGGAACCATAAACACTTTGTTGTTATTAAAATCGAAAAATTCCAAACTTCCTACATCCGTAAGTTCACCTCTTAAATCCGTTTCGATATGAAAGGAAAAAGCATTGTAACCATCGTATGAATGGAGTATAATATCTTCTTTAGTTTGAGTATTAAAAGAAATGTTCCGTAAATCAATATTCGGAAATACTTCTTCATACGTCACTTGATTTTCTTCAAAGACAGCTTTTTGATTCTTTGGTTGAATAGTGGGTCTTTCATCTCCAAAAGCCTCTAGAAGGGAATAAGAAATGCTATGTCCACCTATATCAAATGTCGCATACTTTCCCTTTTTCATCTTTTTTAGAAAATTTGACTGTAACGTTGTATTTTGGGTTTTTAATACAACTTCATCCTCTATATTTCCGGCTACCTCTTCTTGTTTTTCTTTTGAATTTTCTGTTTTTGTTTTTGTTTTTACTGTATCCTCAACTAATTCCGGAGAAATTTCTTCAAACCGACTATTTTTCTTGTCTTTTTTATGAATCGGTTGAAAATACCTTTTTTCAACAATTGAGCCATCCCCATTGTAGAAAAATTTGGACATCTCCGTTCGCTTTTCAACGATTTCACCCCCTGGCTCAAGGTCATCTAACAGTTGATTATCAAACCCCTCGATTTTCTCAAGTTCTTTCCATTCTGATAAAGAATTTTCTTCTTTCTTCTTTTTCTCTTTATTTCCTTGCGTTGTTTCTGCCAATACTGAAGGTGGAATAGATGAAACGAGCATCATCATCACTACCAACACGGACAGAATTTTCTTCCAAAAACTATGCATGGCGTATGTTCCTTTCACTTAAATATAACCCCGAACAAAAACAGAGTTTCATTGTTAAACAAAGCATTTTTTCCAATATACCTTTAACATTGTACCTGATTTCTATTAATTTAACAAAATGAAATATTCAGATATAATCAAAACTATTTCAAAGGGAATCTTTCAATTTCCCCAATTTCATTAAAAGACCATATCAGTACGATTACCATAAGAGGTTACAATTCCTATCATTTTCAAATTTTTGAATACATGGGAAGTTTATGTGAAACGGATTTTACGAACTATACTTTAAACCATTCCATTATTTTGTTAACTATTTCTACTTGTGTATCATTAGTTAAGTATCCTATCATTACAACATTCTTTTTTGAATTGATAAGTTAAATCCTATTATTATTGAGTAAGCCTCAAATATCCCAGAAACAGAATTAGTTCCTGGGATAGATTAATAGTGTTATCTCGAATTCAAGTCTTCAAGAATATGGCCCGATTGTGGAATAGAGAATGACTGTCGTTTTTAAACAACTTTATTGTACATGTAATATCTTTATTTGTAATGAAACATCTTTATTGTCATTCAACAGAGAGGTGCTGTCCCTTCTGCCTCCCAAAGATTGCACCCCTGCCAGGCGTACCGAGAATAAGGAGGTAAGAGACATCTACCCTCCATTACAGTTCCTTCAACAAATCCTCTAAATTCACTTTTTGTTCATTCAGTCGTTTGATACTAAACTGAATCATCGTTTCATAAATACTTAAAATAAGTTGTCCATAATTAGTACCAGGTACTGCCCACTTTCCATTGAGGTACGACCAGTAAGGAGCAATCCCTCGTGTAACAAGAGAGAACCGCGGATCCACTAAAGGGTAGCCCAGCGGAAGTTGTTCACTTGAGGCGTAGGCGTATAAATGTTGGATATGCGCAAGAACTCCTTGCTCAGGAGAATCAAAGATTGCGCCCTGTGCTCCTTGTCCAGTCGCACCTATACCTGCATAGTTATTCTGATCTGCTTGAACGTCACCCGTAAAACGGAAATAATTAGTTTCGTGAATGGCTTGGGCATAGGCGATATCGCCTCTAATTCCGTAATGTTCACCGATATCAACGTATAACTCCCCAAATAGAGGTGCATTGGGATTAATTGTTTGAACATAAGAATCAAGCTGAGAAGGAAGTAGATTTATATCACCTAAGATAGATTGAAGATTCTCACCACTGGGTGGAGGGAGAGGCGGCGGAGTCTCACTACTATTCTTTAAAATGAACGCACTAATACCGATTTTCTTTAATACCGCTACTTTATTTTCCGCATTTTTTGAGTCTTCATATGCACCAACCTCTACTCGGTAGTACTGTTGTCCAGAGATTACTATAGGAAGAATAATAGTTTCATGATTATGTTGTTTCAAAGCTTTTACTCTTATTTCCGCATTTCTCCTATTTTTAAAAGAACCTGCAATAACTTTGAATAATGGTCTTGTCGCTGAAGAAATTTTTTGTAAAGATAAAGCATTTGCCACCCCGGTTGCGATACTTCTAGAAACGTCTTTCCTAAACGTTTCATTCTTCATTAATAGAAGATCCTTTTCGTTGTCGATAAATAATATTTCAAGTAATAACGCTGGCATTTTTGTTTCCCTAAGCACATGAAAATTCGCCTGTTTAATGCCTCTGTCCTTTACACCATAACTAGTCTGAATACCTGCCAGTACGTCTGCATGAATTGCTTTTTGGTAGCTTTGAGTCTGAGAGGAAACTATTCCATTATAAATAAAACTCTCGAAACCAGTTCCACCTCCAGCATTATGATGAATCGAGAGAAAGAAATCTGGTTTTGCTAGATTCGCAATAGTACTACGTTGCGTTAGTGAAAAAGTTTGATCCCCTGTTCTTGTCATTATAATGTTGACGTTATAATTTTCTTTTAAATAATCTCTTACCTTTTGCGCAATAACGAGATTAAAGTTTTTTTCAAAGTTTCCATTAAAGCTAGCACCTGGATCACTCCCTCCATGTCCAGCATCAATAATAATAGTTTTCACACTTAATCCTCTCCTAGTTTATGACATATGATAGTATACTCATTAAAGACCATCCTGCTTGGACAAATGAATATGTTTGAGAATTTTTTTGTGTATGGATGATGAGAAGAATTTCAGTCCACTAGTTTATGATACCGAGGCCATAGAATAAGTCCTTGCTATGCTCTTTAAGGAGAATTGGGACAGGTCCCTTGTCTTCTTTTCCTAGCATATTACAGAAGTGTTTTAAGTTAAGTTTCCCTCTATACATCGAATCAAGAGACTCTGGTACGTCAACACTAAATCAAACAATTTTTTTAAGGGCTAAGTTTCTGTAAGCAACTGGACTTAAGTAGCTTAATGAGCTGTGCGACCGTTTATTGTTGTACCAATTCACGTAATCAAATAGTTCAAGTACGAGCTGGGCAAGGTTGGGGAAGTGCATCCCGTTGATGAGCTCAGTCTTTAAAATCTTAAATGTGGTTTCTGCCACGGCATTGTCATAGGGGTTACCCTTTCGACTTAAGGATCTTTCAATCTTGTGCTTGGATAATAGCTCGTCAATTGCTACGTTTTTAAACTCGGAGCCTCTGTCGAGTAGAAGGTGCTTCGAGCTATTTTCAGGACTTTACACATTGCTGATACCGAATAGATGTGGCGATTTTTCTGAATGACCTCTATTTTCGTCCCATGATCAGCGCGGCTTGCTTTAAAATATCTACTTCCATTTCTAGCTGCTTATTTCTTTTCCGTAACGCGATTAATTCCTGTTCTTCTGGTAGCCTGTTGTCCTTTTCTTTAAAAGATCCAGAATGACGGAATTGAGTAATCCATCTGTCTAATGCAGAAGCTGTTAAATCATATTCACGGACAATTTCTTGACGACTTTTTCCGTTTTCAAATAGAGATACCACTTGTTTTTTGAACTCTGTTGAAAACGTTCTTCTTTTTTGGGTCATAGTGGATTCTCCTCGACTTGTTTCGTATTAGTCTACTTGCCCTTCATTTGATTGTCCAACTATGTGTAGCCTATTCTACTCCTGCAAATTACCAGAGATTTCCCTGACCACAAGAACAATAACCTCTTCGGCTTTGAATTTATCCCTTTAGAGATGCCCGTCTTTGGGAGGTGCATATTAAATTCGACATTTTGTGGGGTACTCCTTTTTTTGCGTCTTGATAGCCCTGAAGCTCTAAGGCTTCAATTTATGAAATTAATTCAGTTAATTTCAATTAATGCAACACTAGCGAGTATATGTATATTGAAGACCGAAAAAACCAAAAAGCAACTCCGAAATGAACAACAATTGTTGTGTTCTGGGGTTACTTAACGTTTACTATTATTGAGCGTACACAAATGATTACCTAGAAAATTCAATAGTATTTTTGAAAATCGTACTGCTTGTCAGATTTATTTATTATTTTTGGACGAGGAATACACTGTTTTCCACTAATTATTATATTAACGTTTGTCTCAACAAAAGTATTTAAGCAGAGATGTAGAGAAATACATACTCTGAAGCAATTAGGTACGTTTCTATCAGGGTTAAAAAATACATTACAAGTTGCATCTGTTATCTTACATTTGATTTCGGTACCTGTAGGAGCGCATAATAATAAAGATTCAACTTGTTTAAATGGGAAAACACAAAAAAGAATTTTTTTGTTATTTTGATCGAAAAGCTCAACCGTTACAAATCCCTGTAATAATAGTGAGATCATCTGTAGAGTCACTTTCTTACCATTCTCTATAGTGATACTAGTATTTTCCCTATGGTTTGGATCAGTTATTTCTTTACAATCTAAGTGGTCAATGTAATTTTTATGAATTGGAGATCCACAATTGTCCGATAAGAAACAATTAACTTTATTTAAATCTACTTCTGTATCTGCTAATTTGTACACTAATTCAATATCCATCATCCCCACACAGTTCGTTCCACTACCCACAGTACCCCTACATAAGATTTCAACTGATTCAATATTGGAAACAGTCGTACAAAATTCTTGACCTTTGTTAATAGTTGCAATAATATTCCCATTCACTAAAACATCTAATTCCCCCTCACAACCATCTTGATAGTGAATGGAAAAAGTACCGGTTATATTTGTTACTTCTATATTAGTCCACAAGGTGGAAGGTGCTTCACTGTTACATGGTACATTAAAATGACAGCAAGCAACATCTATAGCCTTTTCTTCTTCAATCCTAATCATTTTTTCAATATCTAACTTTAGAGGAGAAGTGACCCAGTCATAGATCTTTTTTGTGTTAATACAAAGATCTTCGCTGTTATGATTGGTTACACTCATCGTACCATTCCCTTTCTTTTTTTTATTTACTGACAGAGAAAAAAAGTAACCTCCAATACAAAATTTGTTATATTTTTGGTTACTAAAGAATATCTTTCCTGATGAAAAGAATTACTACTTAATCTGACATAGCCGATATAGAGCGGTTAGTAGCTTCACTTGATTTCTGAAGGTGGTTGCAAAGCGATAATAATACTTGTCCGAAATGGCTCACCCCTTAACTAAGTCGATATCTAGGACTAACGCAAATTTCACCCTTAGCTTGCTGGTCAACTTGACCTCCAGGTGCTGTAATCGCAATATTATTAAATCTCGTAGCCGTGAATACCACACAACTTTCACCAAATACAATAATTTCACGGTTTACGACCCCATTGGTACGGAATTGTACTATATACTCTGCAACTCCTCCGTTATTAAGGCCTCCATTAATGGAAATCGTTCCTGAAGTCGTAACATCTACTTCTTCTGCAACATAAACTTCTTGGATTACCCCATCCCGTAACGTGAAATTACAACAATTACTTTGATCTTGAACAAAATCATCTGAGCAACAACCGAAACAACAATCAGTTTTCGAATTACATGTACAAGACATCTCTTCACCTCCTTTAAGTTTGTACTAATAGTAAATGCAAACTTTTCACTCAATGTGTAGTGAATAGGACTAGTTCTATAAACCTGAATTATTCATACTTCCTTGCTAAACTAAATATGTAACCCAAACGGTCTTCTTTTCAATATGATTGGAAAAAGGATAGGTGTTTTCTCTTCTTTTGATGTGATTTTCTCTGATCTAGTTGGAATTAGTCGGATTTTGGGC
>NZ_JAYKTS010000036.1:514-39166 GCF_037024155.1 Bacillus sp. 2205SS5-2 | reverse complement strand
TATCATTTATCTCATTTACAAGACTTCTTTTAATAAATGATCTCCCAATTGATTGGTTATCCGAAATGAGTGTAGTTTTAAAAAACGCCCGGATTTTCTACGGGATTAGTTTGCCTGAAAATGGATAATCAACACGCCTGGTATTATAGGTTACTTATCGTAGCGCTTTCTTCTCAGTAGTATATATTGAAATAAATGGATTCGGGTCATTTTCCCGTCTATTTTCGAACAAAATCGATACTGTTATTTTTCCCTGATTGAATTTTATACCTATACAGACCAAATTCTTCTTCAATCCTCATAGTTCCTTAATCATGAACGGAAATAGTTGAAGTAAAAATGTATTATGACACTTTGCTTTTCAATGTGTTCATCGTTAACCATGCATCTTGATTCGAAAAACAAATTTGATCAAATATAACCTCCCGCGACCTATTCTCAACTGCCTTTAATGCTGATTGCTCATCATAACCATTTAGTCTCAATCTACCCACTTCATTTTCCAAGGAAATAGGGTGCTTTGCCTCATTGAAATGGTTAGAAATAATTTCTTCTTAATAATAGGCTGTTTTCGCAAAGATTGTGGCTTTTCGAATAGGAATATATCCCACGATTTGTATGACTCCGAGCTCTTTTCCTCATGAAAACTTCTCCATTTCTAGATAAAAAGTAAGAAATCAGTCGAAAAAACCTTATTGCCTGTTTTTTCTTTGTGCCAATAGCAACATAGTATACGAAAAGAGCCTAATAATAAACGCTTTTAGAAAACAGTGTTATTTTGGGGTTAGGACAATAATCTTGAGAAGGTAGTCTTATTGCACTTTTCCTAGAGTGACATTAGAGTGTAATAAAGAAAAAAAATGAAAAATCCTTATGAATGGTTTCATTTCCCACGTGAAAGGTTATATATGGACTACTACTAAATAGTAAAGGTGGAATAAAAAATGAAAGAAATGCTATCTGTAAATTTGAATTTTACTCAGCCACTTACGATGAATAAAATTGTTCAATTCTATCAATTCACTAAACACTATAACGGAAACATTTATCTAAAAAACAACCAAAGATTACTTTTAATAAAATCACTTCCTAAGCTCGTTTCCTTCTTACTTATGTTATCACCTAAAGAAATGACTCTTGTCATTGATGGGGAAAATGTCCAAAATGCCTATCAATCTATATCAGATATTTACCACTCCAATGCCAATATGCAGCAAGCCACTGTAACTCAAATCTTATCTCCTATGATGAAAGTGAAAATATAAAATCACAGTAGCTTTACTTCTCGCAACAGAAGGCTCTAAAAGCCTCTATCGAAGTATTCTGATTACAATTCCTTTAATAAACACCGAATATTATCTCCTTATTTTCCAAAAAAACAGCTAAATAGGCTGTTTTTCGTTCGTGGCATGATATCCCTATGAAAAATCAATTTCCCTTCGAATGTTTTTTTGTAAGAGGCTTTTAGTAGCAGGATATATTTACTTCTAATGACTAAGATCGGCACATTTCTTCTTATAGTTTCTTGAGAAACCAATATCAAAAGAAGCCCATAACCTATCTTTTTCACGGTGTGTATACTGATGCGAAAATCATTTTTTTACAAACACATATATATATTAGGTTCTTTTCGTAGCCAATGTATCTCCTTTGTCTAATTCTAGATTGAATCCTCCATTTTGCTGTTGATTATCCCTCAAAAATAGACGAAAAAATGCGCCGAAAAAAGCATTATCACTGTTTATTAACTGATTCGAAAAGCACAAAATCTGCGATAACTGCATTTTCAAAGGATGTTGTACTAAAAATTATGCCCTTTTTTGGTCCAAGTGCTATGTCAACAAGCCTTTCCTTCCATATACTATTAACATTCAGATAAAGAGGGAGGTTTTTATGGATAATCGAACTAAGGATATTTTTGCTGCCTGGGTGCAAGCGATTGGAACGGTTCTCTCCGCAATTGGTAGTACACCATTTGAAAACATATCAGAAGAAAAACTATTGGCACTTAATCTATGGGGAAATGAACTACAAGCCTCTGGAAATGCACTTGCAGCCGATGCAGAGGAAAAATTCACTCTTAATAAGTTTGGTAATCAAATCCAGTCAATCGGGAATTTAGTGGTTATTTCTGGAATCATCATTGAATTTAATGAAGTAAAGAAACAATTGTTAGACATCCAAGGGAATTTGTTACAAGCTCTTGGAGGTGGCACCGCTTTAGGGGATGTATTCAATAAAGATCCATCTATTGAATTAGCTTATAGTCTATACGGAAACCTACTCCAAGTCATCGGTAATTCACTACAAGCCATTTCTGGGACACTTGAACTAAAGGGACAAGAAGCAACGAAATTAAATGTGGTGGGGAGTTGGATTCAAGCAATTGGTTCGGTAATTTCTGCACTTGGTACGACAAAATACTAACCCACTTCATGTTCCACTTAATAATTACCTTTTATTTCAAGCTATTGAATAGGTCCATTTATTTCACAATAACAGAGAACAGTTCTTACGATGAATGATTTTATTACAAGCTGTATCAAATTGATGGTGGTGAATCTTCATGAAAATATTGCTCACCTTTCTGTTATGCATAAGTATCCCAAATAGTAGCACCCCAGAACTAATTCTACACAGCAATGGAAAAACGTTAGACAGAATAAATCCTGCTTTTTTTAACCATCCTATTTTTGGTGACTTAATGGTTGATGAACAAAAATACACCGATTTTCTAGCTGCTATCGAAGAAAAAGTAGAAGAGAAACCCACCAATGCCTATATAGGAAAAAACAACGAAATCGTTAGTGAAATAACGGGACAAACACTGGATCGAAAAAAATTCAGAGAACTTTTTCACCAATATTTCTATAACAAAATGACCAACACAGTAGAAGTGCCAGTAAAGGAACTATATCCTAAGGTAGATAGCGAGCTACTTGATCGCATCCGCGCTAAGTGCATTGGTTCATATAGTACTTACTTTAATAGCTATAACTCTCAACGTTCTCATAATATTCGTTTAGCTACAGAGGCTATTGACAATGCGGTGATTTTTCCCGGAGAAATATTTTCTTTTAATAAAGTGGTAGGAAAGCGCACAGCTAAAAAAGGCTATCTTCCTGCTCCTGTTATCGTGAGAGGTGAGTTATCTGAAGGTATTGGAGGAGGAATATGTCAAGTGTCTTCAACCTTATTTAATTCAGTAGATAATGCAGGGGTTCACATTGTTGAGCGCTATTCTCATACACGACGTGTACCTTACGTCCCACCTAAGCGGGATGCGACCGTCAGCTGGTATGGACCTGACTTTGTATTTAAGAATCCACACCAACATCCTCTTCTCATACGTGCTCAAGTATATGGGGGACAGCTAATCATTAAAATCTTTTCTTCAGATGAGTCCCTTACTCATAATCGAAATCTACCTAGCGCACCCAAAACATTACCAAAAGAAGTCAATTTAACTCAGTCTAAATCAATCAAGCCTCATCTATCAACAGAACAGGAAAATTAATTCACTATGCTAACACGCTGAGGGAAATTAAATATTGTGCAGCATAATAAGTAATCATCACATAGTATTGAGCCGTTTGGAAAGGCTTAGCGAACTTGTTCAATGCCAATATTGCATCAGAGAGCAGAAAGATTATTGAGCCAATAATCGCTAATTGGCTTCCCGTTGAAAAGGAATAAACTCCCATAAAACAAATCACAACAATGTAGACAAAAACCCCTACTTGTAGAACAATGTTTTTCTCCTGCTTAAGGCTCTTTAACAAGTAAGCATAATAGAGTATGCCTACTGCAAAAAACGGAATTCCTACATTCCATTCAAATGAGAGATTAGTTAATCCTTGAGTAAATGCGATAATGTAACAAAGATGAGCTATGAGAAAAGAAACCAATCCTTCCAAGAATTTATTCTTTGGAATCATGAGAAAAATATCACCGCTCAAAGAGAAAATCAACCCAATGATTATCCAGGTACTCTCATGAGTTAACTCTTCTGTACCAAAGCTGACCATAAGGATCATCAGCAGAATAGTACCAGGTTTAAACGTATACACCCAAAAAGAGTTTCTCAAATGGTATGCAATTAAATATGAACTTGCTGAAAGAAAAATGAATATACTAATAATCCAAATCATTATCGTTTTTATTCCTCCTACATTCTTAATAACCTCTCTATGTAAATTCTACATATGTTCTTTTTTTCCTATTAGGATGTTATTTTTTAGAAAAAGTTCAAAATGATACGCATAGATGACCCAAAGTCATCCTATTTCAATATTTTAATACTTATACGAATGCAGTCTCCCTATTAAATCGATAAAATTACTGGCTTTAGAGATTGCGTTTAAATAGATACACAAGACTTATCAAATCCAACCTAATGCTTGATGTATGTTCTTCTTATCAGGCTATGCTCCTATATATTGTTGCTATTTCAGCAAATTTTAGATTTAATCCATCATTTTGTTATTTATATTCGGCAATAACAGAGGAATGATGCCCCGAAGCAAAGTTATATCACCGTTTATGGACTGGTTCGAAAATCAATAACTTTTGCGAAAACAGCCTCATAAAAAAACCAGCCTCTTCGGCTGGTTTTTTTCATGCATACAACTGGTTCTCTTCCTCTTGTTTAAAGAAACTCTTCATTGCATGAAATACGTCTGCCTTTTTCTTTAAAATAAAGTAGCGAAATAGCTCATCATCGATGTTTTTATAAGCCGACATTAATGTGCTGTGACGATTGTATTGATTTACCTCACCGTATCCAAAAATACTTGACACTTTCATTAGTTCTTCAACATATTTTAGGCATCTTGCATTATCAGAGGTTAAGTTATCCCCATCAGAGAAATGAAAAGGATAGATGTTATATCGATCAGGTGAATAGTTTGTGTCGATAATTTCTAACGCCTTTCGATAAGCCGAAGAACAGATCGTTCCACCACTTTCACCCTTAGAAAAGAAATCTTCTTCGGATACAACTTTTGCTTCCGTATGATGGGCAATAAATTCAATTTCTACAGTTTCATACTTTGTACGGAGGAACCTTGTCATCCAGAAGAAAAAGCTTCTAGCCATATATTTCTCCCATACGCCCATTGAGCCACTAGTATCCATCATAGCAAGTACAACTGCTTTTGATTCAGGTTTTAACACTTCATTCCAAGTACGGAATTTTAAATCCTCTTGACGAATTGGATGAAAGCCAGGTTTACCTGTCAAAGCATTTCGTTTAAAGGCTGATTTCATCGTTTTCTTCTTATCTATATTCCCCATAAGACCTGTTTTTCGTATATCATTGAACTCTATGTGCTCGACTGTGATAACATCTTGTTCTTTTTTCTTTAAATTTGGAAGCTCTAACTGACTAAACAACACATCTTCAAGCTCAAGCATGGATACTTCAGCTTCATAATAATCCTCTCCAGCCTGATCGCCAGCTCCTTGACCTTTTCCTGGACCTTTTTGTGACTCTGATCCATCCCGTGCCACAACATCTCCTACTTGACTTTCCCCATCCCCTTGGCCAATATGCTTATTTTTATCATGACTATAACGTATTTTATATTCATCCAGCGAACGAATCGGTATCTTCACGACATCTTTCCCGTTTGACATGACAATGCTTTCTTCGGTAATTAACTCAGGAAGATTATTCTTGATCGCCTCTTGTACTTTTTCTTGGTGTCGTGTTTGATCATCGTGGCCTTTTCGGTGGAGGGACCAGTCTTCCTGAGAAATCACAAACTGATGATTATCCGAATTACTCAACACATTCCCCTCCTTTATACATTCACACTATTTTCATGTCTGCATAAACTATTTCGAGTGTCTAATAATTTACTCTATTCGAATGACTTAGTATCTAATTACTCTATACTATGCAGAGAATCTGAATTATTTACAAATAATTCAGATAATAAGGCGTTTGCCTACTAAAAATAGACAAGCCATCAAATCAATAGTGTTTTAATAAATATTTATTGGTATTTATTTTTATACTCAATTTCCATGTTGATTGTTCCAAATAAAAAATCTTTCATATCTGATATTCTATATTTGATTTAAGGTTCATTTATTGTACTCTTTAAATTAGGCTCTTTTCGTATATATTGTTGCTCTTGACACAAAGAAAAAACAGGCAGTAGGGTTTTTTCGATTGATTTCTTCCTTTTTATCTAGAAATGAAGAATTTTTCATTAGGAAAAGAGCTCGAAGTCATAGAAGTCAAGGGATTCCTTCTTATTCGAACAGCCACAATCTTTGCGAAAACAGCCAGTACAAAAAACACTTTCCACCTTTTCAACAACTATGCTCCATGAGTCAGGAATAGCGAAACTCATATATTTTTTCTTCCCTTATCGAACAAGAAAAGCCGCCAAATGGCGACTTTTCTTGTTCTCTCACATTACATTGGAACTTTGTTGTCGTGCTTGTGAACGATAAGCATCTATTAAAACAACTATAGCTGTAATAATATGCATGACCATTCCCACAAAAGGAATCCATGCAATACAATTCGTTACTATCCCAAGGATATTTCCAGTCTTAGATTCATCTTCTTTTATTGAAAAGACAAGTGACACAATATGTAATAATAGCAATAACACTAATGGTGTCCAAGCAAAAGAAACTACAATCACCCCACCAATAAACGGGATTCCTAAGATCGCTTCAAACGCTCCTGTAATCCATTTTAATATTGTCGATGTTTTCATCAGTTTCCCTCCTTTCTAATAATCTACATAAAGTATATAACAAGATGTACTCGATGAATGCCTTTTATTATGAAAAAGAGAAAAAAAATGTCGGTATTGCTTTAAAAAGCATCATCTCAATGTTGTTGCTGTACTGTATCTAATGAACAAGGATCGAGAAACTAGATTTTGCGGTACTCACTTATCTCTCTACCTATTTATTCATTTAACATTTGACCCACTATTATGAATAAAAAGCGGCGCGGAACCACGATAAATGAAGCTGAGCTTTCGCAAAATTTGTTGCTGTTCGTATCAATTTATCAACTAAGATATAGCTTAATTTCGGGCATCACTTCGGCTACTTTTGATGGATATCCATAGTATATTGGTGTATTTAATCAAAAATCAGATGAAATAGCCATAATATATACGAAAAGAACCTTCCATTAAAAAATCGGTTTTGGCGCATACGTCAATTATTTCTAAATGAAATTTTAACTATCCTAGAAGTATGGGTGCCCCGAAGCCTGTCATTTTAACGGACTACATCTGGCTATAAAAACATATATACTCTCTACAAGTCTTCCTTTTGATATTGAACCGGATCGGGTTGCATCTTATCATCCTTAAGCTCTTCATTCGTACGAAGGCGCTCCATCTGTTTACCTAGTAATTCTACTTCTTCAAAATCTTGGGCCATTGATCCGTTTTCTGGTTCACTGTTTGTAATGTGCTTCTCCTTTTTCACCTTTATCACCTCTATATTACTTTTCCCAGAGCTAGAGAATTTAAAACAAAGGCTCATTTTGTGAGTTTTATTGCTATATTAAAAAAAACAGATGTCAATTCCGTTAAGTAGTTCAGTTATTGTGGAGAAAACTAAAAAAACAAGCTAAATAACATTTGAATTCCCAGAATAAATCACACAGTAAATGGCACACAAAAAAGCTCAGAGTTTATTTGTTCTGAGTTTGTCTTTTTTAGAGGAGTTTATTTCATTAAAGCCCCCAATAATTCAATTATTTATCCATAAAATCCTATCAAATTCAATAGCGCAACCCCGCAAACGGTTACAACAACTCCTACTAGCAAAGATAGCATTGTAGTTCTAAGTTTTTTAGTATCTATCAAGATAGTAATTCCAATAATGACTGTAAATATAAACCCAAAAAACAATGAAGCAAAAGGGTTGGTTGGTGTAATCCAATCATACCAACTAAGAAAGTCCATTATTCTTACCTCCATTTTCACAATAAAATTCATCTTTTAAAAACCTAAAAACTTAATTAAAGATTACTATCCGTTAACGGAACAAGACCAACTTCTCTTCAATTATATTTTAGCATAAATCACCTTTTCCTTTTTTTTATTTTTAGCGCCTCAAATAACAACCATAATCACACCTATAATAACGGAACGACGATAGCTGTTGGCAATCAGTTACTTCATATGCTTTTCACACGTTAATTCAGCAACGAAAACAGGGATAACCCTTACATATCAATAAAAAATCGAGTATAAAACCTTTGCGATTTTATACTCGATTTTCAATGCTAATTCTATTGTTTCTCCACGTTATCTGGACTACTTACAATTCGTACTTAGTCTTTATTTATATTGACAATGCTACACAATGAATTCCGAAGTCTTACTAAATCGCAAATTATTCATTTCTGCGAGAAGCATTTTTTTGAAAATTGCCAAAACAAACAAGCCCCCTCACAATGATGAGGGAGCTGAAACCTTAACGATTTAATAAACTTCCAACATAGCGAAGGAGATCATTGGCAGAGCTAGAGTTATATCCATGCTCATCAATAAGCCTTGCGACAACTTCATTCACCTTTTTCAACTGCTGCTCATCTGGTGTTTTACTAGAAGTTGTAATTTTGACGACATCTTTTAAATCAGCAAACAACTTCTTCTGGATAGCCTCACGAAGACGATCGTGAGAATTATAATCAAACCTTTTTCCTTTTCGTGCATAGGCAGAAATCCGAATCAAAATTTCTTCACGGAAAGCTTTTTTCGCATTTTCAGATATTCCAATTTGCTCTTCTATTGAACGCATTAATTTTTCATCTGGACTAATTTCTTCTCCTGTCAATGGATCTCTAAGCTTAGATTTATTACAATATGCCTCTACATTATCTAAGTAGTTATCCATTAACGTTTTCGCAGACTCCTCGTAGGAATACACAAAAGCCTTTTGAACTTCTTTTTTGGCAATATCATCGTATTCCTTCCGAGCTAGTGAAATAAAGTTCAAATATTTCTCTCTAAGTTCATTTGTAATCGATGGATGTTGGTCGAGTCCTTCTTTCAACGAGCGCAAGACATCCAGAGCATTAATGGTCGGAATCTCTTTCCTAATAATAGTCGAAGAGATACGGTTGATCACGTAACGTGGATCTATCCCGCTCATTCCTTCATCTTGATACTCTTTCTGCAACTCTTCTAAGTCAGCTGAATTAAACCCTTCCACATTTTCACCATCATACAATCTCATCTTTTTAATCAGATCTATATCCCCACGTTTCGGTTCTTTCATTCTGGATAAGATCGTAAACATCGCCGCGACTCTTAATGTGTGGGGTGCAATATGAACATCAGCAACATCGCTTTCATTTATCATTTTTCCATAAATTCTTTCTTCCTGCGTCACTTTTAAGTTATAAGGAACAGGCATAACGATAATACGAGAGTGCAAGGCCTCGTTCTTTTTATTCGAGATAAAGGAACGATACTCGGTTTCATTCGTATGAGCCACAATCAGTTCATCTGCTGAAATTAACGCAAACCTTCCTGCTTTAAAGTTTCCTTCTTGTGTTAAAGATAGTAGATGCCATAAGAATTTTTCGTCACACTTTAACATCTCTTGAAATTCCATTAATCCACGATTAGCTTTATTTAACTCCCCATCAAATCGATAGGCACGAGGATCCGACTCCGATCCAAATTCAGCTATTGTCGAAAAGTCAATGCTACCTGTTAAATCCGCTATATCTTGTGACTTCGGATCAGAAGGGCTGAAAGTTCCAATTCCAGTACGCTTATCTTCCAAGAAGAAAATACGCTCTACGAGAACATCTTCAATTCGACCACCATATTCTTGCTCGAGCCTCATTAAGTTCAGTGGTGATAAGTTTCCTTCAATTCGAATCCCGTATTCATTAAAGTATTCTTCACGAAGATGGTGAGGTATTAAATGAAGCGGATCTTCATGCATCGGGCACCCTTTAATAGCATACACCGCTCCTCGATCTGTTCTTGTGTAAGCTTCAAGCCCTCTTTTCAGCATAGCGACTAAGGTAGATTTACCACCTGAGACTGGACCCATCAATAATAAAATCCGCTTCCGAACGTCTAATCTTTTTGCTGCGGGATGAAAATACTCTTCAACTAAACGTTCTAACGCCTCTTCTAGACCGAATAGTTGATTATTAAAGAACTTGTATGTCCTTTTTCCCCTAACCTCTTCGACACCTGCATCTTTGATCATGTGATACACTCGAGAATGGGCAGATTGTGCTACCCACGGTTTTTCCTTTAAAATCTCCAAGTAATCCCCAAACGACCCTTCCCATTTCAATGTCTCTTCTTCATCTCTGAATTGTTCAATTCTTTTTAAAATATCCATAAGGACCTCCCCTTGTCGCTTGTTGAGAGACGATTAATATACTCTATGCTCTTCGTCCACCCTTCATGAGTAATCGGACAAGATTTCTTTTTTCTCTTTCAAACAAGTTCCTCTAATTGAATATCATAGAATGAAAAGCGTATGATTTGATCTTTGTTTTATGTCCAATGCAATCCATTCATCACACAATCAATACATCGATTTCAAAAAAGGGTGGCCTTACATTCCAGCGGTTTTCTTACACCCAATAATCAGACGCCCTTTCAAAATTCCTCTACGTTAACATTCACAGCCCAATAAAAATAGGCTATACTATAAGATAGTTATGCTTGTTCAAATTATGACTAAGGAGGCTAACATATATGGGATTAATTATCATTCTAGGTGTATGTGCAACATTCCTAACAGCCATCTTCACAGCCGGCTACGACAGCAAACCAGGAATAGATAAATAAGAAAAGCGAAAGTGGCTCGCCAAGGGACTCAGAGGTGCACTAAAATAGAAAAAGCTGCCAATGGCAGCTTTTTCACTTTTTATTTAATCCTTTACCCTCAAGATACTGCTTCAGATACAAGCGTTTTGGAAAAGAAAACATCGCCACCATTTGCTCTGACCATTTATCCTTCCGCTCACCTCTTGTTCTCTCCTCGTAGTAAGCAGAAATTTGCTTATCGTAGGCCTCAATCTGCTCTTTCATAACCTTTTTATCTTTTTCATACACGTCTTCATGATAAATACTTGTTTGCGTCAAGCGTAGTTTTTGATTCGGTTGATGAGCAGGATAACCGACAGATAATCCAAACAGCGGAATTACTCTATCTGGAATCTCCAACAACTTATCAACTTCTTTTAAGTTATTTCTTATACCGCCAATGTAACATATTCCTAAACCCAATGACTCGGCTGCTATACTCATATTTTGAGCCGCTAGTGCCGCATCAATAGTTGCAACCATAAATTTTTCTGCACTTTCAAGCGATTCCGTAATGTCCTTCTGTTCCCATTCTCCCATTAATTGATGACGATATAGATCTGCACAAAACACAAAAAAGTGACCATTCTTCTCTACGTATTCTTGCCCACCCGCTAACTGAGCTAACTTTTCTTTTTTATTTTGATTCGATACCCCTATTATAGAATAAGCTTGTACAAAGCTAGAAGTGGATGCCGCTTGCGCACTTTGAATAAGCACCGAAATCTGCTTTTGCGATAAACTTTGTTCGGTAAACTTTCGAATCGAACGGTGGTTCAATATGGTTTCAACTGTTTGATTCATTTCCATCCCCCTTTCCAAAATGTGTTGTTGGTTTCACTAATACAACGGCTTCTAAATTCTTTGCTTCTCTGTGCCATAATCGTTCTTGTTTAATGTAAGAAAATAATCCCATGAGAACAATTCGTTCAGGGTGGGGCTTTTGATACTCTTCGGAAATTCGATAGATACACTCTTCATATGACGACTTATCGACTACATCGGAGGAAGCTATTTTCTTCTGCAATTCCTGCCATGCCCTTTCTTTCTGAGCAAATGAAGCAAACAGAGGATCTTGATCCATTTTCACGATAAATCGAGTCATATCCTTCTCCTGTAATACTGATTCACTCTCTCCCCTAAAGTAAGCGTTGGCTAGTGTTGTTAGTTGCCTAGCGAGATGATTGGCAATTTGTTTAGGGTGAAGTGGCGCCATTTCAGTTACATACAACATCATATACGAAGTATAAATTGATTGCATCATCCACATTAAATCCCATTTATATCCTTGAATTTTATCCCCGTACATCTTATCCAGATTATATTCTAACCAAGTAAAAAAACGTCCTCTCATCCGGTGTCCCAATGATTTTAGCTTTTCACTATTCGTTGCGCCTTCGCCCTGCATATGCATTTTCATATATGCTTTATTTTCATACATACCCTCAAACTGAATCGTGAACTGTTGTACTAACCTTTCTTCTGTAATCACACCATCTAAAGCAACGGTATAAGCCCTAGTGAATATGTTCTGTTGATAATGCTCATAGATGGAAATCATTAAATCCTCTTTTGACTCAAAATAAAAATACAATGAACCTTTCGAAATATCTAGCACATCGGCAATTTCTTGCATCGAGGTTTTTTGATAGCCTTTTTCCGCAAACAGCAGCACAGCAGCTTCGATAATTTTGTCGCGCTTACTCATTACCCTCACCTTCTTTCCTAATGGTTCTTTTCGTATTTCTTGTGGTATTTAGTCTAATTATAGATGGAATCCCCATTTAGCTGTAGATTCGCATTAAAAACAGACTTCCTATACTAATAATCTGAGCACACTTAAACTTGACGAATACTGCTTAAAATGGCAATATGACTTTTGAGTCAACTAATAAAAGTTGATTTTAAAGCTTTTATATACGTTATTATAAAATAGTTGACCTAATAGTCAACTTATCTTTAAGGAGGATGAATTTATGCTGGAATGGATGTTAAAACGATCAAAAATCTTTTTTGTTTTATTTTTATTATTTGTGATTGTCGGTGCTTTTACTTTTACTATGTTACCTCAGCGTGAAATCCCCGAAACTACGATAAACATTGGAACGGTCACCACCGTCTATCCCGGAGCCACGGTAGATAATGTCGAGAGAAATATCACCAATCCACTTGAACAAAAGCTTTTAAGTATTGATGGAATAGAAGAACTTAATTCCTCTTCTGCTGCCGGTTTCTCTTCTATTATCGTAACGGTTACAGAGGGAGAAAACAAAAAAGAAGTGTTTAGTAATATACGACAAGCTGTTTCGGAGGCCTCTTCTTCTTTCCCTGAACAAGCTTTTGAAACAGAAGTAAATGAAACAACAGTGAAAACTCCAATTGTTTCTTACCACATCACAAGTGAGAATCGAGAGGATTTAGCATCTTTACAAACGGAGCTTAGTCGCTGGAAAGAAGAAATCGAATCGCTTTCTGGTGTTGCTGGAGTCACCATTAAAGGACTTTCAGAAGAAGAAATTATTATTAAATTTGATTCTGTAAAATTAGCCGAAAAGGGACTAATCCTCTCAGACGTGCTATCTGCCATTAATGAAGAATTTTCGCCAACTCCACTTGGAAAACAGCAAGTGGATGGAAGAGTTGTTCAATTAACAGTTAATCACTTTGAAACCGTAGATGATATGGAAAACCTACTCTTAGGGCATAGTCCACAAGGGGATGCGGTTTATTTAAGGAATGTTGGGCAAGTCGAGGTTACACCTAAAAAGACAGTTGATTTAATCACGTTTGAAGGCAAACCTTCTGTCTCGCTAACAGCCTTTGTTAAAGCTGGTCAAGATATCCCGACCGTAGACGAAAGGGTCCAGAAAAAAATAGAAGAATTATCACCTTCTTTACCAAGTTCCGTCGAGTTACAGTCTTACTATTCTCAAGCGAAACTCGTCAACGATATTTTCACAGGACTTTTTGTTTCATTGCTAATTGCGGTGATTGCAGTGATCTTCACTACCTCATTAGGACTAACCGTATCAGGAGCCTTCGTTGTTGCACTTGCGGTACCGATGTCTATCTTAATAGGGCTGATTCCTCTTCCATTCTCTGGAGTAGACTTAAATCAAATTTCTGTAATAGGAGCTATTATTGCCCTAGGGATTTTAGTTGATGATTCTATCGTGGTAAATGATAATATCCAACGCCGCTATAAACTCGGAGAAAGTGCACTTACTGGTGCGATAAATGGTGTCAAAGAAATATGGGTATCGATTCTCACATCATCGCTTGCCATCGTATTTACTTTTTTACCGTTAATCTTTTTAACTGGTGGCAATGGCGCTTTCATTCGAGCACTACCCACTGTATTAATCACGACCATCATCGCTTCAACGATTGTCGCCTTATTCTTTGTGCCAATGATGCGATTTGTACTTTATAAAAAAACAAATAAAAAAATTACCGATTCTCCTGGTCTTCTAGGAAAGCCATTAAATAAGCTGGCAGACTATTATGCTGATACCATTTTAAAAAAGTCCAGCAAACATCCGTTCATCGTTTCCTTCTTTGGGTTACTGCTAACGCTTGGAGTGTTTGCTTTAATTGCCTTTACACCTTTCGAATTCTTCCCAGCAGCTGATCGGGAAGAAGTCACGATTGATGTCACGCTCCCTATCGGCACCCCTCTTCAAGAGACGCAATCCGTTCTTGAAGAAATGGAAGAAGTGTTACTAACTGATGAAGGAGTGAGGGAGACTAGTGTTTTTGCCGGAACTGGTTTACCGAATCTCTTTAATAGCTCCTTACAGGTTACTGGAGAAAATACAGGACAAATCGTCGCACGCGTAGACCGGGAAACTCAAACAGCAAAAGGTCTGATTGACCAATGGACTGACCCGCTTCGAGAAAAGTTTGATTCTGCTCAAATCTTTCTTAATACAATTGAACAGGGACCTCCTTCTGGTGCCCCTGTTACTGTAACTATCAAAGGTCCCGAGCTTGAACCCTTGCTTGAACTTCGTGAAAATCTAACATCTGAAATTGAAGATCTCGGTACGGACCTTGTTCTCGATAATGTAGGTTTGCCGGAACCAACAATTTCATACATTCCCAATCGTGAAAAATTGGAAGAATTCAATATAAGTATAAAAGATATCAGTGATCGGATCCGTCTAGCAACGGATGGTCTGCCTCAAGCACCTTTTGACAACGGGATTGTTCGTCGAGATATGACTATTTTTCTTGATTCTGTTGGAAAAGACGAACTCGACCTTGAGGAACTGAGCATTGCGTCTTCCGTATCAAAACAAGAGGGTCCGCCTGCTTTAATATCTCTGGATGAACTATTACTAGTTGAAAAAACAGAAACATTGCAAAGAATCCCGCATATTGATGGGGAACGGGCGATTACGTTAAGAGCGTTCCCAGGGGATTTAGACGATTTTAAAGACGATGTTACCAGTATCGTAGAAAAGCAACGTGAAGGCTTAAATAACAATAATTATCAGATTATTATGGGCGGGGAAAATCAAGCACAAAATGATTTCTTTACGGAAATTACCGTCCTCTTTATTATCGTGATTTTCCTGGTGTATCTGTTAATTGCGTTTCAGTTTAACTCTTTATCGTTACCATTTCTTGTACTCGTCGCCGTTTACCTCGCCATTGCAGGAGCTATCCTTGGATTGTTCGTAACCCAGACCCCTATCAGCTTCCTTGCCGTGATGGGAATGGTTTCTCTCACCGGGATTGTTGTCCGGAACTCCGTTGTGTTAATTGAATTTATTGAACAAGCACAAAAAGAGGGAATGCCTGTCGTAAATGCCGTCATTGAATCTGGTCGTGCGCGTATTCGACCAATTCTTTTAACAGCACTTACTTCCATTGTGGCATTAATTCCCGTTGCTGTTAGTGGTGATGCATTATTCAAACCACTTGCCATTACGATTATCTCAGGGATTATGTTCTCAGCTTTATTAACACTTATTATTGTCCCAATGCTGTATTTAGTATTTAATCGTTTTAGAAAAAAGCAAAAGGCAGAAGCCTAAGAAAACGACTAGACACAAAATATTTTCAAATTGATACTTTTAAAAAATCCTGATGTTGATTTTACTCAATATCAGGATTTTCTATTGAACAATACATTACGTTCCAATATATGAACCAGCCGGTATTTATGTAAGTAAAAAATCATTGATGGGGATCATTCGTTCCGTGTATTACTCTTCTATTATTAAAAGTCTGTTTTCGTAAAGTTTGTGGCTTTTCGTATCAATTCATCCTCTATGATACTGATTTGTTTCGGGCATCATTTCGTCTATTTTTGATGGAATTCAACAGTGAAATGTAAGATTTAATCAAAAATATGATGAAATAGCCACAATGTATACGAAAAGAGCCAATAGAAAAAAGATGTCCATCGACTGGACATCCCTCTTCTTAACGCAAATGTAAGAAATTTTGTTGTCTTAATGCTTCGTAAACTAAAATAGCTGCCGTATTGGACAAGTTCAATGAACGAACATTTTCATTCATCGGAATACGCAAGCTTCGTTCTTTATTTTCTTCTAGAAGATCCTTCGGTAGTCCGGTTGTTTCTTTTCCAAACATAAAGAAATAATCTTTCTCTTGATTACTGTAGTCAAAGTCCGAATGTGGTATTTGACCAAATTTCGTTAAATAGAAAAATTCTCCGCCTTCGTTCTTCTCGAAAAATTCATCTAATGAATCGTAATAAACAATATTTACATATTGCCAGTAATCTAATCCAGCCCGACGCAGCATTTTATCATCCGTGGAAAAACCTAACGGACGAATCAAATGAAGCGTTGTATCGGTTGCTGCACAAGTACGAGCAATATTCCCAGTATTTGCCGGTATTTCTGGTTGATACAATACAACATGAACTCCCATAATCTTGTCACCTCATCTAAACAATCTAAATGACATTATACCATTGATTAATCAAGGAATAAATATTCTTTCTCCTTGCGAGGTGAGTAGTAGTACCTTATCAACCTACCTTGAAGAATCGGTCTGACTTATTCTCCAGTTTTTGCAAATGCTTCGATTCGCTCGCTTATTTCATCACGGACACGTTGAAAGAATGCCCATTTTTCTTCTTCTGTTCCTTCTGCTTTCGCCGGGTCATCAAATCCCCAATGTACACGCTTCACATGTGGAGGAGTAACAGGACAATGGTCCGCTGCATGACCACATAAGGTAACCACTAGGTCGGCATGATTCAAAATTTCTTGATCAATCACATCGGAAGATTGCTGAGAGATATCTATATCTACTTCTTTCATCGCTTTCACTGCATTTGGGTTCAGTCCATGTGCCTCTAATCCAGCACTTTTCACATCCCACTCAGCACCGAGATGTTTTTTTGCCCACCCTTCTGCCATTTGGCTTCGGCATGAATTTCCTGTACATAAGAAGTAAATTGTTTTTTTAGTCATCATTTAGTCTCCTTTAATTCTAAATTTTAAGTAAGGCTGATTCCAAAAAATTAATTGTTTATCACATTAGAACATATATCTAAATAGAACTAGAATTCGGGTCGTCTTTTTCCTAAATTCATGAATAGTAATCCGGGCATTTCCATCCTTAATTTGATTCAATAGCAGAACATTTACGATAAACACCATAGCGGCTACCATGAAAATAAGCCATTTCTATCCCAATAATGATTTAAGACTGATTTATTTTGGGATAAGCTAAATGATTTTCCTACGCATCTATATTCCTTTTTTCTCACAAAGAGCCTTAAATAATTAATAACCAGATATACAAACCAGCAAGTGTAATGAACAAAGTCGGAATGGTTAAGATGATTCCGGTCTTAAAGTATGTTCCCCATGAAATTTTCACACCTTTTAATGACAATACATGAAGCCATAACAACGTTGCTAACGATCCAATTGGGGTGATTTTCGGGCCCAGGTCAGAACCTATGACATTTGCATACACTAATGCTTCTCTTATGACACCCGTTGTATTCGTCTCTGAGATAGCAAGAGCATCAATCATTACCGTAGGCATATTATTCATCACGGAAGACAGAATGGCAGCAATGAATCCCATTCCAATAGTTGCTGCGAATAATCCTTCGTCTGCTGTGGCTTGAATCACGTTTGCCAAAATAGCGGTTAACCCAGCATTTTTCAGTCCGTACACAACGACATACATTCCTATGGAAAAGAAAACGATGGCCCAAGGTGCACCTTTTATGACCGTTTTGGTATCCACGACAGGGCTTCTCTTTGCCATAATTAAGAAACAAATTGCCACTATACCTGCAATCAAAGAAACTGGGATATTAAGGAATTCACTTAAGAAATAACCCATAAGAAGAATGCCAAGTACAATCCACGAAAATTGAAACATCTTTTGATCTTGAATTGCTTCCATGGGTTGTTTCAGTTGTGATAAATCGTAGTTCTTTGGAATGCTCTTTCTAAAGAAGAGATATAAAACCAATATACTTGCACCTAATGAGAACAGATTGGGTACAATCATCCTCGAAGCAAATTCAACAAATCCAATGTCAAAATAGTCCGCTGATACGATATTCACTAAGTTACTCACGACAAGAGGAAGGGAAGTGGTATCTGCGATAAAACCACTTGCCATAATAAATGGAAAGACCATTTTTTCATTAAAATTAAGGTTTCTCACCATGGCAAGTACGATAGGGGTCAATATTAACGCTGCACCATCGTTTGCAAAAAATGCGGCAACAATGGCACCTAATATGGTTACGTAGACAAACATTTTTACTCCATTACCTTTTGCCGCTCTAGCCATATGCAAAGCAGACCATTCAAAAAAACCAATTTCATCTAAAATTAACGAGATAATAATGATGGCAATAAAAGCCAATGTGGCATTCCATACAATTCCGGTAACATCTAATACATCTTTTAAATCCACAACCCCAACAAGAAGTGCAACTAAGGCTCCCCCCATGGCCGACCAACCAATTGAAAGTCCTCTTGGTTGCCAGATAACCAGTATGAGTGTGATGAAAAAGGTCACCGACGCTAATATAACTGATAACATAAACGACCCTCCAATTATTCACATGAAATTCTAATTCCTTTTTCTTCTAATTCTTTAATTCGATAATTTTGATCGGGTAGATGCTGAATTAAATCATTAATCAGGGGATAAAACTCACTTTCCTTATTTAGCGAATACATAACCCATTGTCCTTTTCGTGATTCTTTTACGAGTTCAACATCTTTTAATCTACGAAGATGTTGACTAATCCCAGGCTGGCTTGTTTGAAAAATCTCAACAAACTCACACACACAACAATCATGTGAATTTAACATTTTGATCATCGTTAATCTTGTCTTGTCTCCTAATATCTTCAGAAGTGCTGCTGTTTGATTGATTTCTGTCACTCTAATTTGCAACTCATTCACCACCCTCGTCAAAAGAAACTTGATATAACCAATGACTTATATAATAAAACACTTATATACTATTAGCAAGTCCTTATTGAATATACGTAGTTCTGCTACATTCAAGATATCTCAAATTGCAGCATCTACTTATGTTCCTACTTCTATTTTCACTAATTCATTGTTAACTAAAAAAAATTAAAGATACTTCGAACCAGACTCAAAACTTTTATTATATCGTTTCTACTTCCAATTCCTCAAAAAAAAAGAACCCTACCAGGCTCTTTCCTCCACTTCTACACCCACCGCATATCAGATGGTTGATCTTCTATTAAAATCGATTTTAAGTTTTTCACCGCACGAGCAAATCCTTCTTCAATCGACATAATCGGATCTTCATGTTCAATGCTCACAACATAATCATACCCAAATGTTCTTAATGCACTCATCATATCCGACCACTCCTGCAAGCTATGTCCACACCCAACTGAGCGGAATGACCAGGCTCTTGATTGAACATTTCCGTAAGGCTGCATATCAGTAAGTCCATACATATTAACATTATCTTGGTCAATATACGTATCTTTTGCATGAAAATGATGAATCGCATTTTCTTTACCAAGTATTTTAATCGCTGCTACAGGATCAATTCCCTGCCACCAAAGGTGACTAGGATCGAGATTTGCCCCAATCGCATCACATGTTTCTTCTCGTAATTTTAATAAGGTGTAGGGGGTATGAACAAGAAAGCCACCATGTAGTTCTAGACCAATCTTCACATTAAGATCCTGAGCTAATTTACCCATTTTTTTCCAATAAGGAATTAATTTTTCTTTCCATTGCCATGTTAAAATATTGCCATATTCATTAGGCCACGGGGCAACCGGCCAGTTAGGGTGCTTCGCATCCTCATGGTCTCCAGCTGTTCCCGAAAAGCAATTAACGACAGGTATCTTCATCAGGCTTGCCAGTTGAATCGTCTTCTCTAGAACTGCATGAGATTCTTCTGCAAAACCTCTCTCTGGTGAAATTGGATTTCCGTGACAGCTGAAGGCACTGATTTCTAGACCTCTTGAAGTTATTTTTTCAAGGTAAGCTTGTCTTTTTTCTTCACTTTCTAAAAGGGCATCCAGTTCGTGACAATGTGCATTTCCAGGATAACCGCCTGTCCCTATCTCAACCGCATGAAGACCCGATTCTTTTACATAATCCAACATTTCATCAAGGTTTTTTTGTGAGAATAAGACGGTGAACACACCAAGTTTCATCTATACTTCCTCCTCTTTCAATCGAATGCTTCGACCCGTTTCACTGCTATGGTAAATCGACGCTATGATTTGCGATACTTTCATCGCTTCTTCGGGCTTGACTATAAGCTCTTCTAACCCAAGACAGCTATTGATAAAGTTTTTTGCTTGTGGCAGGCTTGGGTCGTCTTCTCCTTCAATCCAATTGGCCACACTATTTAAAAGCATGCCATGCTTCATTTGATTGAGATGAAAGGGAAATAAATCGACTCCTCCCGTTTCACCTGAAATACTTAAATTTTCTTCATCACTCTTTACATTTGCAGACCAAGAAGTTTCGAATAGTAGGGACGCTCCATTATCAAACTTTATGTACGCTGTCACATGATCATCAACTTCAAATAATTTAGAGTCAAAATCTCCCCACTCATTCACTTGGTCTGACATTCTACTAAGCTTGTTATACGTCGTTCCGGATACTTCAATAGGAATAGGATCTCCCAGTAGCCAAATAGCAAGATCAAGAAAATGACAACCATAATCAATCAAGCTTCCTCCGCCTTGGAGTTCTTTATTTGTAAAAACTCCCCAACCTGGAACCTTCCTACGACGAATGGCTCTTGCTCTGGCAACCATTGGTTTACCAATTTCATTTTCTGAAATAATGCGTTTGGCTGCACGTGAATCTTTCATAAAACGATAATGATAGGCAATGGCTAACACTTTACCAGACTCTTCAGCTGCATCTATCATAGCTTGAGACTCTTTTGGCGTCATTGCCATTGGCTTTTCACAAAATACATGGAGACCCGCTTTAAGAGCAGCTATTGCAATTTCTGCATGAAATTTATTTGGGGTACAGATCGTCACAACATCTACATGCGCAAACACATCCACATAATCACTGTATACTTTTGAAATACTGAATTTTTCTGCAACTGCTTGAGCAGTCAATGTATTAATATCGCTAATAGCTTCAATGCTCACATTTTCTGAAAGCTGCATAAATGTAGGGATATGGCGTGCTTGAGCGATCCCGCCTACCCCAATGATTCCCATTCTTAGTTTTGTCATAGCCGCACAGACACCTCAATTACAGTTTAATAATCTTTTTGGTTTCATTCGATTCTAATGCTGATAAAACAACTTGTAAGGATTTCATTCCTTCCTCACCGTTTACTAAAACTTCTTTATCTGTCACAATCGCAAGGACGAATTCATCCACTATGTGAGAATTATTTTGTCCACCATCGTCATTCGTTTGAATGCCACTAAGCTCATACTTAACAACTTCTCCGGTAGCATATTGAATAACTAATGAATGTTGAGGATCATCCTCTAATCGGAGAATCGCTTTTTCTCCATAAATAATGGTCGAATTGTCTTCTTTGGACACATAGGACCAACTTGCTGCCAGTGTTCCAATTGTTCCACTCTCCGTTTTCAAAACACATACGGCTGTATCATCCACATCTGCATTTTTCTTCGCGCTTGTTTCAATAAAGGCTCCTACTTCTACAAATTCTTCCCCAAGGATGTAGCGTAATAGATCCGTTTTATGAACGCCAAGATCTCCCATGGCACCGATGTAAGCTTCTTCTTTTTTGAAAAACCAGCTGTTCTTCCCATCAGCACTCCAACCTTCTGGACCACCATGGCCAAATGCCGAACGAAAGCTATATATTTTACCTATTTCGCCGTTTTCGATTAACTGTTTTGCTTTTCGATGAGATGAAACAAAGCGTTGGTTATGCGCAATCATTAATTTTCTATCATTCTCTTTAGCTGCTATAATCATTCGCTCTGCTTCTTCACGAGATGTAGCCATTGGCTTTTCACATAACACATGTTTGCCCGCATTAAGAGCCGCGATCGAAATAGATGCATGTAAGTTATTTGGTGTACAAACACTTACTGCGTGGATATCTTCATTGGCAAGTAAATCCTCGAACCTTATATAGGCATTAGCTCCATAAATATCAGCTGTTTTTTGTACCCGCTCTTCTACGATGTCACATACTGCAACAATTTCAACTTGATTATTATTCGCATATTCTGGCAAGTGTCGATATTGAGCAATACTCCCGCACCCAATGACACCAATATTTAGTTTACTCATCCTTTTTCCCCCTCGTCTCGACTAATTACTACCTCTAATTACTTCTAATGGTTGTGCATTTCCATATATAGGTCGAGAATGATTCACTGGCTTCGCCCATTTCACCGCATTCACGATTACTTTTTGAACATCTTTGTTGTAGTAGGTTGGATACGTTTCGTGTCCCGGACGGAAGTAAAAAATTTTTCCATTGCCGCGTTGATAGGTACATCCACTTCTAAATACTTCTCCGCCTTCAAACCAACTTACCATCACAAGCTGATCAGGAGCTGGAATATCAAAATGCTCTCCGTACATTTCTTCATTCTCTAAATCTATATACTCACCTAGTCCCTCCGTGATCGGATGGCTCGGATCTACAATCCAAATCCGTTCTTTTTCTTCAGCTTCTCGCCACTTTAAATCGCAAGAAGTCCCCATTAGAGTTTTAAATATTTTCGAAAAATGACCTGAATGGAGAACAATTAATCCCATCCCGTCCAGGACCCGCTGCTTTACTCTTTCAACAATTTCATCTGATACTTCATCATGAGCCACATGTCCCCACCATAAAAGAACATCCGTTTCCTTTAACACATCTACTGTTAACCCGTGCTCCACCTCATCAAGCGTCGCAGTTTTTACATCGAAATTCTTTTCTCCTAAAAAAATTGCGATTGCCCCGTGAATGCCTTCAGGATAAATCTTTCTTACCTCTGGTTTGCTTTGTTCATGACGGTTTTCATTCCACACTGTAACGTTTAACATATTAGACCCTCCGTGTATTAAGAAGTAGATGTGACTTTTTGTCGGTACTCATTTGGAGTCAATCCGCTGTGCTTTTTAAACACCTTACTAAAGTATTTTTCGTTTTGATAACCAACCCCATATGCTATTTCATATATTTTCAAAAACGGATTTTCTAGTAATTTCTTCGCTTTTCCCATCCGAATATTCGTCAAGTAATCTATCAATGTCGAAAGGTACTCTCTTTTAAATTGCCGTGAAATATATTCTCTACTTAGAAAAAATCGATCGGCAATATCTTGAAGTGTAATGTCTTCCTGGTAGTGTTGCTGCAAATATTCTTCAATTTTCTGCATATTATTTTTTTCTTTTTGGTATTTGACGCCGGAAAGTGATTGAATCAATTGTTGAAACTCTTTGTTTTTTTCCTCTTTGAATTTCGCAATAGAAAAAACGCCGTTTCCTTTCCAATAATCTTGTCGACGACAAACCTCTTCCTCACTCTGAATTTCATATTCTTTTAACCAGTTTCTTCTGAGTAATTCAAACTGTTGATCCCATAATTGAACTTGTTCTATAGACATAAGATGACTGGTTTCTAGCTTCATGTACAACTGATTTAATAAGTCTTTAACTTGTTCGGTACTTCCAGAACGGATTGACCATAAAAGTTCATTTGAGTAATCCAACAAATGAAGTAGCGGCTTTGTTTCGACCTCATTCACGGCCACTATCTTTTTCTCTTTTAATAAGTCATGCTGTAAAAACACTTTTTGCGCTGACTCATAGGCATCTTTCATTGCATTTGATTTCTGCCCTAGTGCAAGTAGTGAGAAAGATTTACTATATTGATAAATTAATGCCTGCAGTTCTTCTAATAGAAACGTGATTTTATTGTCTTTCCAAAATAAGATTACTAGTTCATCATCTTTATTGCTATTTCGAAAACAAACACCAGCATTATTTTTGCTAAATAATTCGTTACATATATTACTTAGCGTAAAAAAAGCTAGATCGGTATCTCCATTAAATACGCTCATCAGCGTTGGCTTTATTGATAATATAGCCATTGTTTTTTCTATTTGCGAAATTAATATTCCAAATTCGTGTTCGATTTTCTCTTCTAGTAATAAGGGGACACTTTCTTGACTACAGAGACTTGTAAATAATCGACCCCAGTAAAGCGGCTTTGCTTCGTTCATGACTCTAATCTCTTCCGCTTTTGATCGTCTTGAATCTGCTTGGTCATTGTATTCTCTCACTGCCTTATCTAATGTTTCATTCAGAACGTCAGGCTCTATTGGTTTTAAAATATAATCGAAACTTTTATAAAAAATTGCATTTCTCATATACTCAAAATCATCATACCCACTGACAACAATCGTTTTACTCTTTATTTCTGAGGAATAAAGCCATTTTAATAAATTTATTCCGTCTATTTTCGGCATTCTCATGTCTGTAAAAATAATTTCAGGCTGGTGCTCTGTGATTAACTTCATGGCCTCATCACCATTTTCTGCTTCAAAAATAGTGTTTATGCCATGCTTCTCCCACTCTGCTAATAAAAGTAACCCTTCACGTACATGCTTTTCATCGTCAATGATGATTGCTTTCATTCGCCTCACCTTCCATTTCTATCGGTATCCTCATGGTCACCAAAAAACCACCATCTACATCGTTTTCAAGATGTAGCGTCGCACGGTTATCATAGTATAGTTTTAAACGAACATAGACATTCTTCAAGCCAATATTCGTCTTCTCTCCTACCGTATTGACGGCTTCTGATTGAAAATACGTTTGAATCTCCAATAATCGAGCGTTTGTCACGCCCGTTCCATTATCACGAATCTTCACGACAAGATCCTCTTGCTCCTTATAGCAGTAGAGGTAAATGCGACCAACTTCATCACGAATGTCAAAGCCATGCTTGAAATAATTCTCTATAATAGGCTGAAGAATCATTTTTGGTACTTTCACATCATATAAATTCTCTTCTACCTCTACGATGTATTCTAAATGTTCACCAAAACGTTCTTTTTGCAATAGAAGAAAGGCATTGGTATACGTAATTTCGTTTTTCAAAGGAACGATATCCTCTTCCATATTCATTCCATACCGCATGATTTTAGAGAGATGCGTTATCAAAGAATAGATTTGCGGAACTTTATTCTTAAGCGCCACTGTTCCGATCGACTGTAAAGCGTTGTATAAAAAGTGTGGATTGATTTGTGATTGTAGTACTTTTAATTGATTGTTTTTGTTTTCTAATTCTAATTTGTACTCCCGATTGATTAGCGTGTTGATACGTTCAATCATCTGTTGAAACCGGAAACCTAGTAACCCAATTTCATCCGGGCCAAAGGATTCCATTCTAACCTTCATATTTCCTTTTTCTACTTGTTGAATATTCTGTAGCAAAATCCTAATCGGAGATGTGATTTTAAATGTGACAAACAACGTAGCTAACACAACAAGTGATAAACCAATAACCCCAAAAAGGATATTAAGTTTCGCAACACTTAAAGGACTTTCGTACAAATGTGCAAATGAAACCCTTTTGACCAATATCCATCCACCTGCAGAAGCTGGTAACTGATCGTACATCATCATTCCATTAAATGTATCTTCTTTCCACTCCAATGAACCTGAGTCTTCTTCCGTCTCAAGGATTCGTTGTATCCATTGTTGACGGTATCCATGTTTTGATAAATCAAAATTCGAGCTATAAATCACTTCTCCATCTGAAGAAAGCAAGTAAAATTCTTCCTTCTCTTGGTTGTAAAGATTTCTACTCAAATTAATGATTTTTTTAGGTGAGATTTCTAATGAGATATACGCAAGAACATCCTCTTCTGGAACATTTGTGAAGGCACGATGAATGTTGAAGATATTTTTTGAGCTATTGATTGCCTGCTCGTGCTGAGCAAACTTTGGCTCTATATACATATGATAAGGACTGTTTTTCGCCTTTGAGAATGATTCCTCGTTAGAATCACTATTTCGGTTAGAAAAAACCACTGTCGATTTCTTTGAAGCTGAAATGACACGATTATTGCCTTCAAAAGATACGTGTACCTCATTAACTGTTTCACTCGTATAGAGAAGCGTTTGCACAACATTCTTGACGATGCCTATCGTTAAATAATTGCTCTGCTGATTAGGTGACCTCATATAATTTATAAAATCTGGATTCTTATAGAGTGACAGTGTTAGTCCGTTCAACTCATTCATATAATTCTCTAAATTCAGTTTACCTTGATATAGTAGATTGCGACTTTCCTTTACAACTTGATTTTCGATTGAATTCTTTGTATACAAATATGTAATAATGATTGAACTTCCAAAAGGAACAATGGTCGTAATCATTAGTAAAACAATTAACTTATTCCGAATACTGTTTTTAATCATAGGGACGACCCTCTCAAATTTGCCATTTCTCTTAGTATAAAGTGTCGCTCATCCCTTATGGTAGTATTTTTAAATCTTAGCAGTAAAATTCTGAATTTCATTCGTGGCAAATTCCGTCCAGTTCCTCAAAAACTTAAAAAAAGCATAAGGCATCTGGGGCTAGACAAACAATATTGCCAGAAAGTTATTTTACCCTTTTTATTTAGAAGGCTGTTTTCGCAAAGATTGTGGCTTTTCGAATAGGAATAGATTCCCTGATTTGTATGACTTCGTACTCTTTTCTTAATGAAAAATTATCCATTTTTAGATAAAAATAAGAAAGCCGTCGAAAAAACCTTACTGCCTGTTTTTATTTACGCCGATAGCAACAAAGTCTACGAAAAGAGCAATTTAGAAAGACTCTTTTCGTATACATTGTGCCTATTTCATCTGATTTTTGATTAAATTGCCCATTTCACTGTTGGTTTCCATCAATAATAGACGAAATGATGCCCGAAACAAAGTTATAACACCGTTTATTGACTGAATCAAAAAGCCACGAACTTTGCGAAAACAGCCATTTTATTAAATAGAAAGCATGTCTCTAGAGACATGCTTTCTATTATCTTATTTCAAGTTATCCCAAGTTTGTTGGAATCGCTCAAGTACAGTGTCAAAGTCGATTTTTCCAGCTGAATATTCTTGGATCGTTGCAGCAAACTCTTTGTTTGCTCCGTCTGGCCATCTGAACCAAGTCCAAGGAATCGTTTTTTCATCTTTAGAGAATTCAAGAATGGATTGGCCTAAGTCACCAAGACCATTTGGTTCAATGTTATCAAATGCTGGAATGAAAGCAAATTCTTCCGTAATGTATCTCTTACCAGTTTCAGAAGAAACCATCCAGTCTAAGAATGTTTTTGCTTCATCTAAATGCTCAGATTCTTTGTTCAATACCCAGTTATTTGGAACACCTACTGGTAGGCGATCTGCACTCTCGTCATTGCTAATTGGTAGTGGAAGGAAGGCCATATTCATGTCTGGATTGATTTCATTAATCATATTCTCTGTCCAGTTTCCTTGTTGTAGCATCGCTGCTTCACCTGACGCAAATAGTGTAACTTGAGTATTATAATCCGTTGTTAGTGGATTATCATTCGCATACTTAAGCTCTGTATCTAGTACTTCCTTGAATTGTACAAATTTTTCGTTGCCAACAATTTTTTCAGATCCATCATATAATCTTTCAATAAAAGCAGTAGGATCCTCTTGCTGTGCGAATGGAATATTCAGTAAATGTTGTCCAATCACCCACCACTCGCCGTAACCAGCTGAAAATGCTGTTATATCATTCTCTTCTAATTTCTTCGCTGCAGCTTTCAATTCATCAATTGTGCTAGGTGCTTCTTTAATTCCAGCCTCTTCGAATAAATCTTTATTGTAAACAAAACCATAACCTTCAAGGTTAACCGGCATACCGTATAGTTTACCATCTTCATCAGTCATTGGTACTTTCCCAATTGGAAGAAGATGCTCAACCCAAGGCTCATCGGAGAGGTCCGCTAACTTCTCTTTCCAAAGCTCTAGCTCTTTAAATCCCCCATTATTGAAAATATCTGGTTCTTCACCTGAAGCAAATTTTGCTTTTAGTGCTGCACCATAATCGGCACCTCCACCAACAGTCTCAAGTTTAATTTTAATATTAGGATTTTCCGCTTCAAATTCATTAATCAGCTCTTGAAGTTGATCCGCAATTTCAACTTTAAATTGGAAGAAATTTAAGGTTACCACTTCATCATCTGATTTAGTCTCTCCATCTGTGCTGCCATTCGTTTTTTCTTTCGAAGAACAACCTGCGATAATTCCAAACACTAAAAGTAATGACATAGATAATAAAAGTAAGCGTTTCATAAATAAATGACCCCCTGTTTAATTATTTTATATAAATTTCTGTTTCTTAAAAAGACACAGAAACGTTATATCTACTTAATTGATCCTGATGCAATTCCTTTGATGATGTGTTTTTGTAAAAATAAGAAGAAAACAATAATTGGAGCAATTCCCATAACCAACGCCGCAAGTCCCATGTCCCATTGCTTCGTGTACTGAGCGAAGAACGAGCTTGCTGCTAACGGTATTGTTCGCAATTCCGCATCTTGTAAGACTAGAAGCGGTAACAGATAATCATTCCAAATCCATAGGGTATTTAAAATAATGACGGTAACCGTAATCGGCTTTAAGAGTGGAAACACAATTCTCCAAAACACACCGAATTGGCTACATCCATCAATCATGGCTGATTCTTCAATCTCAACAGGAACTGTTTTTACAAATCCATGATATAAGAATAATGAAAGCGGAACTCCGAATCCGAAATACATGATAATCAATCCGGGAATGCTATTCGTTAAATGAAGTGTTCCTCCCAGTTTCATTAACGGAATCATAACTGTTTGGAATGGAATCACCATCGCTGATACAAAAACAACAAATAGGATTTTACTAAATTTACCAGGTGTTCGAACCATTTTCCAAGCTGCCATTGAGCTAATAATGACTAATCCTAGAATACTAAATACCGTAATAATTAGAGAATTCATGAAAGCACGTGGGAAATTAATAATCTCCCAAACTTTAGCATAATTCGAAAATCTAAACTCTTCCGGCCATGCTGCGGCATCGATTAAGATAGCTGCAAATGGCTTCACTGAATTGACAAACACGAAGTAAAAAGGAACCAGGAATATAAGCGCTACTACGATTGCAATAATTTCTAGAACAAACGTCCTTTTCGTATACCGATTGTCCACTATGCTTCAACCTCCCTTTTCTTCGTAATCATTACTTGAACCGTAGTAAAGATTGCAACTACCACAAAGAATAATATTGATTTTGCTGTTCCTAATCCATAACGATTATTCTGGAAGGCTTCTTGATAAATATTAATCGCAACTGATTGAGTTGAATAAAATGGTCCTCCTCCTGTTAACGAAATGTTTAAGTCGAAAATCTTAAACGCCATCGAAATCGTTAAGAAGAAACAAATTGTAAAAGCAGGTAGAATTAACGGAATGATGATTTTAGTTAATAACGTCCAAGGCGTGGCACCATCCATTTTCGCCGCTTCTAAGAGCGAATTATCGACCCCTTGCAGTGCTGCAATATAAATGACCATCATATATCCACTGATTTGCCAAGCAAAGACGATTACAATTCCCCAAAACGCAGTAACTTCATCCCCTAACCACGGTAACTTAAAAAATGCGATATCCGTCATGTTTCCAATCGACGCAAACCCTTTTACAAAAATAAACTGCCAAATGAATCCTAGTAAAAGTCCACCAATTACATTCGGAATAAAAAATACTGTTCGTAAAATATTCTTCGTTTTTAATGCAGCATTTAACAATAACGCAAAACTAAAACCGATTATATTGCTAATAATCACCGCTGCAAACATAAATCTCAGCGTAAACCAAAATGACTCATAAAATCTTTGATCGTTCGAAAATATCTTTTTATAATTCTCAAAACCTACCCATTCAACAGCAGAACTAACTCCATTCCAAGATGTGAATGAATAGTAAATTCCCATTAAAAACGGAAGAATCTGAATAACTAAGAAGAATAGCAGAGCCGGTCCCACAAATGCAGCGTACGTTAAAAATTTCTTATATTTTACTTTTCTTTTCTGAACTGCTTTTAATTGTGCACTCGTTTTCACAGATTCCATTTGAATCTTTGTTTCCATCCGCTTCACCGCCTATTAATTTAATCACTTTCTCTCATTATAATGGAAGCGTTTTCAATAATAGGGGAACTATATTGACGAGGAAGGGGGAATATTTTGACTATCTTACTATTTGCTCCCACCCTTTGAAAAAACCACTTACAAAGTATCTACAAATTATTCTGCTGAGACACTTCATTTTCTATAAATCTCTTACCTTCCTACTACAAGTGATGTCTTGTCGTTTGTTTGCTAACATTCCTTTAGGCTCTTTTCGCATACTTTGTTTATCTAGCATATAAAAACAGATGGAAACACACTTTTCTTTCCTCATTTCGAGTTAAAAACAATGTGAAAAAAATGCTCGATTTCATTCTTCATCACGAAATAAGAACTAATTCGAAAAGCCACAATCTATGCGAAAACAGCCTAAATAAAAAAGCCACTGTCTCCAGCAGCCCTAAATACTCCTTAAGCATCATCCACTATCGAAAAGAACTTATACTTAATATTCGGCGTATAGGCCGTCGAATCCTCATAATTCCAATACCGCATCCGGCTGTTATGCGTATGAGCATTGACCAGCGGAAAACCATATGCGTCCTTCGCGGTCACAATCGTATTATGGTTATAACGGCCATCTCCCTCAAAGTCATAACAAATCACGTCTCCAAGCTTGAGCTCTTCCGCTCCTCTAACTTCGGTCCCTCGCAAACCAACTTTAGATGAAGGAAGATACCAGCGAAGTGAATTCGCCACACTCCAACTATAACTCCAATTATTTCCACTCATCCACCACCCCTTACTTCGATTACTCTGACCTCGCATCGGAGCGCCTCCTGCATGAAGACATTGAGAGATAAAATTCGTGCAATCTACCTCAAACTTTTTATAAGCGGAGTTATAGCTATTCCACCATCTCTCTGCATATTTTACCGCTTTTAAACGATCATAACGGTAGCTCAGCCGTTCGTCATGATTTTCTTCGACCATCAATCTGGGTTCTGAACTCTTATCCCCTTCCTCCATGAGTCCTTCATCCTTCATTAGTTCCCCATTTTCGAAAACACTATAACGTCTTTCCACTTCTTCTTCTAAATATAGTAGCTTCTTCTGTTTAATTAAATATTGAAAATGGAGATGATAATTAATAATCTCTTCCTGATTTCTTTTAACGATCTGATCAATGTTTCCACTCACATTCACCTTTACGATCTCAGCTTCTCGTTGCTGAAGCACTTTTTGTTTTCTTTTCAAGCGTTCTTCCTGAAAGTCTCCATTCGATTTGACGGTTTCAGTGATTCGTTTTTCAATTTCCTTCAGAATTATTTCTCTCATACGCATCCCTCCTCTGTATACTTTATGAATGAACGCAAGAGAAAAAAACAAAAGACTTCGTTTCCATAAATCATTCCCTCATCTTTTGTGGAGATGTATACCTATCCCGAACCCCATTTCTCAAAATAACTTAATGGTATATAATCAAGCTTTCTATGAGCTTTCACTTTCAATTACTTCTCAGAAAAACCTATTTGCAGCGCAATAATAGCAAGGGTAGTTCCTTGAATCGCATTCACTTTTTTTGATAAAAATTCGGATTTTGTAAGAAACCCACCGATTTTTTCTGAAAAAAGCTTACAATTGTGAATATGGCTGAGGCTTGTCCTGAAAATATGAAGCCTAATGGAAACATCTGCAATGACACATTTCCGGCAGATTGATTTACAAATTTCGGCACTAGCGCTAAAAAAACAAAGAAACTTTTGGATTGAGTAAATTTATTAATAGACCTCTTTTAGATAAGGCTCTTTTCTATTCTTACTACATATTCTTTTGTTTGAGCCTAAATCCTATTTCTCTTGATGAAAAAATATCCTATCCAAAAACTACATACATATTTGTGATTCAAATCACAAATATGTATGTAGTTTCTTGTTATTCTTCTAATTAGAAAGATAACATTTTTATATGGAGGGAATAGTATGATGCAAACATTTACCGAACAATCCATCATAAGTGAAATAGTAACAAAGATTCCTAGAGCAAGTGACCTTTTTAAATCTTATCAAATAAATTTCTGTTGTGATGGAAATCGACCACTCATAGAAGCGATCAATGAAAAAGGTTTGCCCTCTGATGAAGTATTATCGCAATTAAATAAACTATATGAGAAAACACAGATAGAAGAATCATATACCGATTGGGCAAAGGCGTCATCTGAAAAATTAATAAATCATATTATCTCCAAACATCATCGCTACTTAAAGGAAGAACTCCCTTTGCTTAGTCCATATATAACTAAAGTATCTCGTGTTCATGGTCCGTCTCAGCCACATCTCATTAGAATTCACAGCCTTTTTTTTGAATTGAAAAAAGAACTTGAAAAACATATACTCAAGGAAGAAACGATTGATTTCCCCGCTATTCTTGCCTATGAAAACAATCATTCGAAAGAATATCGAGAGTCTTATATTAATACAGTAACTGAATTAGAAATCGAACATTCTCAAGCAATATCTATTTTAAAAGAACTACGTAAACTTACAAATGATTTTACTCCTCCTGAAGGTGCATGCGGAACGTATCGACTAGTCTACCAACGTCTCTACGACCTAGAATCTGACTTAACTCAACACATACACTTAGAAAATACTTTTTTATTTAACCGAGTGAATCCGTAAATAACTCATACTTTTAAAAAACTGCCTCCTTTTTAAGTAAGTAGTTTCGTATTTAGAAGGCAAATTAGCAACAGAATTATCTAATCGATTAACTAACACACTAATAAAAATTACATTTGGTAAAGAAAAACGCTTGGATAGTATATTATCCAAGCGTTCTGTTATATTTTCTTATTAAACTAAAGCACCCGTTGTTTAATAAAGACTCTTTCGTATACATTGTGGCTATTTCATCATACTTTTGATTAAATCTTTCATTTCACTGTTGAATTCCATCAAAAATAGACGAAATGATGCCCAAAACTAAGCTAAATCATAGATGATAGACTGATACGAAAAGCAACAAACTTTGCGAAAACAGCCTTTGTATAAAACTCATTTGATTTTCCTAAATCAGAAACTGAAAAAAAAAATGATTAACGTCTTTTAACTCCTCATAAAAACAATTCCTTGTTGAACCACCCTACTTAACTACTTTAAGTACATTTCCTCACAATCTCTAAATTTTTTTACATATAGTCACAAATGTCTTGTTGGTTTATCAAAATCAACATTGCGAAAAACACCATGATTAACGTATTTCTTAGCTCGTTGACGATAGCTATTGTCACTATGTTTTCTGGGGTGCGATTTCCTATAATAAATTATATGTGAAAAACCGATCATCGTTGATATAACGGGGAACAAGAACAGCCCAAATCATATGCGATTTGGGCTATTAATTAGTATTTTTTTTATGTCTTGTACTTGAATACCTAATCCGTTACTTTTTAAGGGGCAATTTTTTATTATGGCTTTTTTAAAGAAATATTAACCATTAACATAATAGGTTTCAATTGAACAAAAAATTTAATAGTGAAATATTCCTAGAATAAAGCAGATATTACTCAACGAATGATAGCCCTTTTTCTATTTCTTTAATTACTTCAGGTTCCTTTTCTTTAGATAACGCAAGATGCAATGCTTTAGATGCATCATTTCCACCAATTCTCCCGATAGCCCAAGCTGCTGTTCCTCGAATGACTGGACGAACGTCTTGAGTCATAACGGAGATTAAATCCTCCACAGCTGTTTCATCCTTAAAATGAGCCAAAGCAATAATTGCATTCCTCTGTATGGGCTTCTTCCCTCTCCATGATCCTGAGACAGAGCCAAACTTTTCTTTAAACTCTTTATTAGAAATGGTAAGAAGAGGCTTTAATAACGGTTTAGCTAGTTCAGGATCCGGCTGCATTTCTTCATGAAGATGAAAATCTTTCCCTTTATTTTCAGGACAGACCGTTTGGCAAGTATCACAGCCATACAATCGGTTGCCAATTTTTGTTCGATATTCATCTGGAAGAAAGCCCTTCGTTTGTGTTAAAAAGGCAATACAGCGTTGTGAATCGAGTTGCCCACCTTCTATTAGTGCACCCGTTGGACAAACGTCTACACATTTATTACACGTACCACACCCATCCTCAATCGGTTGATCTGGTTCAAACGGAAGATTTGTAATCATTTCGCCCAAGTATACATATGAACCGAACTCTGGAGTAATAATTGAACAATTTTTCCCGCTCCAACCAATTCCAGCTCTTTCCGCAACTGCCCGATCGACAAGTTCTCCTGTGTCTACCATCGAACGCATATGGGCATGAGGGACCATAGAAGCGATATACCTTTCTAATTTTGTTAATCGATTTCTTAAAACGTCATGGTAATCATCCCCCCATGAAGCTCGACAAAAAATACCACGCCGTTCCCCCTGTTTACTTTTGGGAGCATTTTTCAGCTTTGATGGGTAAGCTAAGGCAATGCTAATTATTGATTTGGGCTGCTCAAAGATCAGCGAGGGATCTACCCTTTTTTCAATATTTTTTTCTTCAAAACCAGATTGATACCCTAGCTCTTGCTGACGGACCAACCGATTTTTCATTTCAGTAAAAGTATCTGTAGTAGTAAATCCTATTTTATCGATCCCTATCGTTTGACTATAGTCAATGATGTCTTGTTTTAACTGTTGATAATTCATGAAAAAGCCTACTTTCTCTAATGGTACAATAAGTTTGCTATTCCTTGCACATTATTTTAGTTTTCACTAGTCTCTATGATAAACTATTACCAATAGAAATGGCAGGTGGAAACATTGGAAATTACTTTAGATCAGACTCTATGCGAAAAGAATAAACTAAAGTTTGGCATTATAGAATATCACAACATTACTGCTGGAGAGTCTCCCCAGATGCTGAAAGGTCGCTTACAGCTATTTCAAGAATCTATTTTCTTTGAGGCTGATACAACTCCTTTATCAGAAAGACCAGGGATAAAAGAATGGAGAAAAATTTTCAAGTCTTATGGTAAAAATCCAAGCCGATATCGTCCCGCTTCAGAAGCCTTGATTAAACGAATATATAGTCAAAATTATTTACCTTCAGTGCAATCGGCTATTGACTTGAATAACTTTTTTTCACTACAATATGAAACCCCCATTGGCCTTTATGATTTAAGTCAGTTAACGGACCAGGTGGAAATCACAATAGGTGAAGAAGCCGACTCGTACGAAGGGTTAAATGGCAGAGTCAATTCATTGGTGGACCTATTGATCAGTCGAGATCAGAAGGGGGCCTTTGGAAGCCCATTTGTGGATTCTAAAAGAACTGCGGTCACTACCAACACAAAGCATGCACTACAAATTGTCTACCTTCCTTCATCAATTCATGTAGAACAGGCAGAGAGACTGACTCAATCACTTGAATCCATGTTTGTTAATATCCACGGTGGGGAATCATCATCTACTGTATTATCATGTGAAAGATGCGAATAAAAACGCATCTTTTTCTATTTTTTCATCGAGGAACTTTAAATGCAAAAACATAATCACCAGTGTCGGTAATTGTCACTACCATTAAATCATAGTCGCTTTTTATCTATTTGACCAAATTCTTTTTCCTGAAAATCAAAAAAACGTCTATCTTCTGCATGGTGCGAGAAGATAGACGTTATTAATATGTATGGAGCGGGTGAAGGGAATCGAACCCTCATCATCAGCTTGGAAGGCTGAGGTTTTACCACTAAACTACACCCGCTAGTAGAAATATTGATATAAGAATATCATTTATGATTGATTTTGACAAGTATAAAAAAGTAGTTTGGGAAATTCAATTTTATAAAAATCAAAAATAAAACGAGAACGCCCCCATAAATGGTAACTGGCAATTGACTGCAAGCACAAAAAGGACTTATATTAGCTCAATTTGCCTCATCCCAGGGCTGACTTGTGACCTCGAACCGCTGACGTCTGAAGCTAAGTAACACACCATTTGAAAATTCATTCTTACTTTCGAACAAAGCTAGCTCTACATGTACATCCATTCGGATAATTATGAAAAAAACATCACTCATTTGAACAATGTTTTAAGAAAGTATGTATGGAGCGGGTGATGAGAATCGAACTCACATCATCAGCTTGGAAGGCTGAGGTTTTACCACTAAACTACACCCGCAAATGGTACCGGTGGCCGGGGTCGAACCGGCACTCCAGAGGAACACGATTTTGAGTCGTGCGCGTCTGCCAATTCCGCCACACCGGCAAAATGGAGGCGGCAACCGGATTTGAACCGGTGATAGAGGTTTTGCAGACCTCTGCCTTACCACTTGGCTATGCCGCCATTATTATTGGAGCGGAAGACGGGATTCGAACCCGCGACCCCCACCTTGGCAAGGTGGTGTTCTACCACTGAACTACTTCCGCAAGCTGGGCTAGCTGGATTCGAACCAGCGCATGACGGAATCAAAATCCGTTGCCTTACCGCTTGGCTATAGCCCAATAATATTATATTCAATTAAATAATGAATGTGAATTAAATGGGGCGACTGATGGGAATCGAACCCACGAATGCCTGAACCACAATCAGGTGCGTTAACCACTTCGCCACAATCGCCAAAATTAATATGGCAGGGGTAGTAGGAATCGAACCCACACCAAAGGTTTTGGAGACCTTCGTTCTACCTTTAAACTATACCCCTGTAATAAATACAATCGAGTTAAAATTTAGATAGTAATCTTAATTTTTTAGATTGTTTATTTTGCTTTGCTCTTAAGGAAGTTTATTTTGCTTCGCTCTTAAGGAAGTTTATTTTGCTTCGCAAAAAAACTTGGTGGAGGGGGGCAGATTCGAACTGCCGAACCCGAGGGAGCGGATTTACAGTCCGCCGCGTTTAGCCACTTCGCTACCCCTCCACAATATAATGGTGCCGGCAAGAGGACTTGAACCCCCAACCTACTGATTACAAGTCAGTTGCTCTACCAGTTGAGCTACACCGGCAAAAGGTGTTTTATTAAAAATGGTGGCTCGGGACGGAATCGAACCGCCGACACATGGATTTTCAGTCCATTGCTCTACCAACTGAGCTACCGAGCCGTATGAATGGCGGTCCGGACGGGACTCGAACCCGCGACCTCCTGCGTGACAGGCAGGCATTCTAACCAACTGAACTACCGGACCAAAGTTTTTTCGCAAAGCGAAAATAACTATCATTAATTTGTTTTGGCAATATAATGTATTGCGGGGGCAGGATTTGAACCTGCGACCTTCGGGTTATGAGCCCGACGAGCTACCGAACTGCTCCACCCCGCGTCGATGAAAGTGTTACTTAATTGTGTTCAGGTCTTTTACGTTGCTTTTAAGGATGTTTATTTTGCTTCGCTTCTAAGGAAGTTTATTTTGCTTCGCAAAAAAACTGAATGGAGGATGACGGGATCGAACCGCCGACCCTCTGCTTGTAAGGCAGATGCTCTCCCAGCTGAGCTAATCCTCCGCAATAATATGTTTAAACCATTTAAGGTTGTTTTTTTACTTCGTTTTGCTTCGTAAAAAACTTGGTGACCCGTACGGGAATCGAACCCGTGATACCGCCGTGAAAGGGCGGTGTCTTAACCGCTTGACCAACGGGCCTAAATAAATATCATGGCGGAGAGCAAGGGATTCGAACCCTTGAGACAGCGTTAGCCGTCTACACGAATTCCAATCGTGCTCCTTCGACCTCTCGGACAGCTCTCCAATTGGCTCCGCAGGCAAGACTCGAACTTGCGACCGATCGGTTAACAGCCGATAGCTCTACCACTGAGCTACTGCGGAATACTAAGCCTGGCGACGTCCTACTCTCACAGGGGGAACCCCCCAACTACCATCGGCGCTGAAGAGCTTAACTTCCGTGTTCGGTATGGGAACGGGTGTGACCTCTTCTCTAATGCCACCAGACATATTCTTCAAAGACAAGTATTATTATACTATCTTTTATGAAATTTTCAAGAGTTTTTTTGAAATTACACTCTCAAAACTAGATAAAGGTTGATGAAGATAGTGAGTAATCACCACTTATTATGTTTGGTTAAGTCCTCGATCGATTAGTATTCGTCAGCTCCACATGTCACCACGCTTCCACCTCGAACCTATCAACCTGATCATCTTTCAGGGATCTTACTAGCTTGCGCTATGGGAAATCTCATCTCGAGGGGGGCTTCATGCCGATCATTCTAGGGACTT
>NZ_JAYKTS010000036.1:0-504 GCF_037024155.1 Bacillus sp. 2205SS5-2 | reverse complement strand
GCGATGCCTTTGGCAAGACAACTGGTACACCAGCGGTGCGTCCATCCCGGTCCTCTCGTACTAAGGACAGCTCCTCTCAAATTTCCTGCGCCCACGACGGATAGGGACCGAACTGTCTCACGACGTTCTGAACCCAGCTCGCGTACCGCTTTAATGGGCGAACAGCCCAACCCTTGGGACCGACTACAGCCCCAGGATGCGATGAGCCGACATCGAGGTGCCAAACCTCCCCGTCGATGTGGACTCTTGGGGGAGATAAGCCTGTTATCCCCGGGGTAGCTTTTATCCGTTGAGCGATGGCCCTTCCATGCGGAACCACCGGATCACTAAGCCCGACTTTCGTCCCTGCTCGACTTGTAGGTCTCGCAGTCAAGCTCCCTTGTGCCTTTACACTCTACGAATGATTTCCAACCATTCTGAGGGAACCTTTGGGCGCCTCCGTTACTCTTTAGGAGGCGACCGCCCCAGTCAAACTGCCCACCTGACACTGTCTCCCACCCCGAT